>JAGLYY010000365.1 GCA_023131935.1 Spirochaetales bacterium
CTCCTGAGCTGGTATTCAAGAATGGTTATCGGACACCATACCCCGATTATCGCTTCCAGAGAGACGACCACGATAGCAAGCAGGTGGATGATCCTGAAGGTAAGATTTCTTACCCACTTCCAGGAGAGGAGTCCGCCGATGAGGATAATAATCTCTCCGCCGACGGTAAAGAGAAGATAACCAAAATGTACCAGGACCACCAGGTCCGCGAGAAAACCGGCCATGCTTTCTTAAGTATACACCTTTTTAGGAAGAAGAATTTGCCACAGAGGGCACTGAGGAAGAATGGAGTGGGGTTCAAACGAATAAGAATTTTTGCCACAGAGGTCACTGAGGAAGAAAGGTGGAGGGATTGTGTCAATAAAAATTCACTCTTTTGACGCGGTCTCTATCCGGTTATGCCTTTTGCGTATTGGCTGCCCTATCCAATTTCCCGCTTTTCTTCCTCTCTGACTCCTGCGGGGCGGAGGGAGGACAACTATTAACCCTGCTGCCGGGAAGGGCGAAAGCCCTTCTCCTGTCAAAGGTAAAAAAGTAAAACCCAAAAGGTTACGGAGTCCTCGCAAGACATCCTGCGGATACCCGAAGTTGCGCCGAAGAGACTGGCGCGCTTTTTGATTATAGTAAAAAGTGGGACACAAAGCTACAAGCAATTTGGACGAAGCGTTAGCGGAGTCAGGTATCCGCTGTTGTAGTGCTTATTTATTTTGCGTAATGTTCTGTGTAGTTATCAAGTATTTTTCTTATCATCTGCTGATATGGAACATTAGTTTTTTTTGAAATCTCCTTAAAGAAATCAATACTTCTTTTTGAAAGTGCAATAGTGATTTTTGTTGTCTCCTCTTTAGGAATCAATAATTCAGGGGGCGGTAAAAAATCCTCTAACTCAGTAGAAGCAATGATAGCTTCACTAATATCTTCAGGAGCTGCTTTATAGTTTATTTGATTTTTCATATAATCCTCTCCCCTCACGCCATAATCCAGCACCAAATATTCGAATATTATTTTTTCTGATTGTAAACCGTACTGTGATAATTCCTTTATCAGTTTTACCAAAGCAGAAAAAACGTTCTTCGGTGTTGGTACTGTGTTCAATATCTTTTCTGATAATTCTGTTTTTATCAAAAAAAACATATTGTGCATCTTCGAATGAAACGCCATGCTCTTTTAAGTATACACCTTTTTAAGAAGAAGAATTTGCCACAGAGGTCACTGAGGGAGGAATGGAGTGGGGTTCAAACGAATAAGAATTTTTGCCACAGAGGTCACTGAGGAAGAAAGGTGGAGGGTTTTGGTCCCCTAACCGATTTCCCGCTTTTCTTTTTCCCCGCCCGGGGTGCGGCTCTTCCCCGGGAATTTCAGGTAGGGAATGATTGCTTCATTCTTGTTTCCCCCTGTCCCATCATAGGTGACCGATACCACCGGGACGCCGGTTATCTCCTCAATCTGTTTCCTCATTGCCTCGGTCACGATGCCGGGGCAGCAGAACGCGGGATTCGTTTGAACAAAGAGGGATATATCGGGGAAATGTTTTTTCAGGTAGTAAATCTTCAGGATGTTTTCCGCGGACTCTCCCGAATGTTCCACCTTAAGCCCGAAGGTTTTCAGGATCTCCTCCCCAGGTTCGTCGTAGGAGAAACCGGTCTCTCTCAGGATTCTGGAGAACTGTTGGTAATAGCTCTTTTCAAGGGTTTTCATAACCGCTAAGAGAGATTTGAAGATGATGATCTCCTTGTATTTTCTTGCCTTGAACATCCGCCGGAAGCTGGTGCTCGCGATAATTTTTGCGTATTCACTGTAAGGGGTAGTGATAACCTCTCCTCCCTGCTCCTCAATGAAACGGATAAGGTCCTGGTTCATAATCTCATTGTCCCGGACATAAAGGTCCCCAAAGATCGCCACTTTCGGTCTTTTTTCCCGCTTAACCTCAATCGATTCAAAGAGATCAATCACCTCTCCGGCGGCTTCATCTTTTTTTCTGTTGCCTTTAAAGGCTTCCAGAAGGATGTTCACACTCTCAGTGATAACCCGATCGGTTTTTCCCTTTTCGATTTCGTAGGGCCGAAGCCGGCAGCCCATTCGCCGGATGTATCCCCCAAACATGAAGGCAAAGTAGGCGTTTAGAGAAATAGTTGGAGAAAAATCGGCAAAGGAGAGATCACCTGTATAAACACCCGCTTTTTCCATCCCATTTCCATAATCCTTGAGGATGGTCTGTATATGATAAGGAAAAAGAGGGATATTACATGCGCATTCCGATTTTGGCAGCCAGAGAACAGTTTTCGAAGGTTTGAGTCCATGCTGTTCGATATAATCGATATATCCTTCGACTATAGCGTTCATCGGGATACACTGGCCGGTATTATGTCTTAAACTCCTGCGGATGATCTCATCAGTTTCATCGAGAAGCTTTACATCATATCCCTCTTTCTGCAGGTTTGCCACGACAAGGGGTAAGCTGATGTTGTCCCAGTTCGGCATCAGCAGAGTTTTCCCTTTGAGTTTGCTCAGCATACCCGGCATAAGGCCGTTCAGGTCCGCATTCCCCTGTTGCCCGGCTTCCGCGTGGTTCCTGAAAGCCCGGACCGCTGCCTCTATTCTCGTTTCATATCCTACCGACGAATCTTGTTCATCCAGTTCCAGGATAAGGTAGGGTTTGTCATGGCTGTCGAGGAGTTTCTTCAGGTAGGTGGTTATATAGGAATCGGGAGAACATTTAAAAGAGGTGATAAGGACAGGATAGACGCCCTCCATCCTGGCAACAGCTTCCGCTGTTTCAACAATTTTAGCGGCGTAGTTCCAGTGTATTTCCGTGAGCAGCGGACCAATATTCTCAGTATCCTCCGGGGTGATGGGGACCATATCCTGATAGTAGGTCCTGATACCGAGAGAACCGAAAATGTCAGGGATTCCGTTATTCATTGAGGGGGATAGTACGGTATAGGGTCTGCCTAAGAGGACCACCTGAATATCATCAGCTTGTTCCGGCAAAAACTTCGGAAAAAGATCCTTTAGCTTCTCCTTGGCTTTTTCAATCTGATTTATCGTCTCATCATAGGCCCCTGAAACTTCCAGGAAGGTGACATTACAGCCCTCAATCCCTTGAAGCATCCTGTACAGTTCTGCCTTTGTGTGAAAATTTGTATAGCGGTGACGGATCAAGGGAGAGAGAATTCTATCGGAATTCCAACGGGATTGGATGATCGCCGGCGCGTATTGGGTGTAGTAACAGTATTTCCGTTTTATCTCCCGCTTCTTTCTCTTCTCCTCAAGATAGTAGGGGAGGAAAAGATAATCTGTAGTTTTAAGGAGATGGTTTACGTGTCCATGGAGTGCTGCTATCGGAGCACAGAATTCCGCCCCGGTGAAATTATTACCCAGCTTCGCCGGGTTTTTTAAGCTTTCACTGGAAATGGTTTTGATTCCAAGAAGATCGAAAAACCGGGTCCAGAGGATTAAGTCTTCAACCAGATAAAGGGCTGCAGGGATCCCGATAGTGAAGGGAAACCGGCAGGATTTGTTTGTTGAGGCATTCAGGATTCTTTTTCTTTCCGCGAGGAGGTCGAACCCTGATCTGTTGTTATTTATAAACCGCTTCGTATCATAATCTCTGCCGCAAAGAAAACCGTAGGCCACTGTTTCCCCTCTTACCGTTGCCACTGTGATCTTGCAGTGATTTGTACAAAGGTCACATACCTCAGGCCGCAGGGGGATCTCTTCTTTATAGAGCCGGATTCCCCGGAAATTATCAGAAACTGAATTATCGTCGAGCAGCTGTAAGGCAACCCCCAGTGCGCCGGTAAGGTGGCAGTACTTCGAAACAAGGATCGGCTTCTTAAGTTTCTGTTCGAAGGCAGCAACCAGGGCCCTGTTTTTTGCTGTGGCCCCTTGAAAAAAGATCCTGTTCCCGATATTCCCCTCGGTTGCTACCTTTAAAAGGTAGTTTTCCCGGACTGAATGGATTGCTGAGCCGAGAACTTCGTCGATGGAATAGCCTTCACTTAAGAAGTGATTCAAATCCCTTTCCATAAAAACGGTGCAGCGGTCGCTTGAGAGTGGGGCTTTCTGTCCGATTGTCCGTTTTGAGTAGTCTGTTACCTTGCAGCCGAGCTTCTTTGCCTGTTCCTCCAGAAAGCTGCCGGTACCCGCGGCGCAGACATTGTTCATTGTGGAAGAGGTAACAATCCCTTTCCGAAGAGTGGTGAATTTAGAATCCTGCCCCCCAATTTCAATAATTGTGTCCACTTCAGGGTCCAATTCGCGGGCTGCCCTCGCGTGGGCGGTAATTTCATCAAGGATGAGATCAGCACCAATAATCCGCCCGATGAACTTTCTCCCTGAGCCTGTTGTGCCGCTGCTCCGGATCCTTAAATCTATCGATTCCTTTCGGCTTATATCATCGATTGCCTCGAAAATGCCCTGAAGGGCCTGAAGGGGGCTGCCGGCTGTTCGTGTATAGAACCCGGCGAGGATATCTCCGGACTCATCAAGTAGTACCGCTTTCGTACTTGTAGAACCGATATCCGCCCCAAGCCAGGATTTGCAGATTTTGGGCAGGGTCTTATAAATATCAACCTCAACATCGCTTACCAGGGAATTGCCTGAAACTTTATAAATGAAGCTCTTCAGGCTTGAGAAATCGGGGTAGTGAGATAGTTTCAGATCCAAAGGCTCGTGATAATAGTTTCGTTTCGCTTCTCTGATACTGAAAAGCTCACTAATTTCATAATTTTCCTGTTCGTTACCCCTCTGTTCCTTTTGGATACCGAGGGCTGCCCCTAAAGCTCCGTAGAGGTGGGACCATTCATCCACCGTTATGGGAAATCCTGTTAAGTTTTCAATGTGATGGGCAACCACAGGATTCAGGGAGACACCCCCGCAGAACAGAAGAGGAAGATGTACCTTTTCACTACAAAAAAGGGTATCAACAATATTCTTTGCGAGCCCCTGACTCAACCCATCACAAATAGCGGGCAAGTCATATCCCTCCTGTTGAGCGTGAATCAGGTCGGTCTTCGCGAAAACCGCGCACCGTGTGGCGATCTTCGGGATGGGGTCCCGATTGGACTCCGCGACCCGGCAGAACTCCTCGATGCCCTTTAAATTCAGGCGTCCGGCCTGCTGATCCAGAAAACTGCCGGTCCCGGCGGCGCAGGAGGTGTTATGACTGAAGCTCGAGTAGCTGCCCTCTTCGTTAAAACGGATAAGACCGAATTTTTCCCCGCCCACCACAAGAATCGATCCTGTTTCGGGGTGGAGATGCCTGGCGGAGGTAATTACCGCAACCTGATTGTCGAAGCGGATGCCGGCGGTAAATGATTCGGGGGTGGAAGTTGTCGCGCCTATTCCCCGGACCTCCCGGAAGGAGACCGGTGAAAGCATCTCCTTCAGGGTATCTTCTACCTGCCCACGATGGAAACGGTAGTCCGACTGAAGGATAGCTCCACACTCATTGATAAGTACAAAGGAGCAGGATACCGAGCCAACGTCGATTCCCAGAAATGTCCTCATATTATTTTTCCTCAAGCTTATTTTTTACAATGTTCCAGAAATCGACTACTCCCTGTTTCCATCCGGATAAAAATGACTTTCGGTATTCGTTGAAAGACTCTCCCTGAAAACGGGACAGGTTTTCCTGGCGAAAAGTTGTCTTGAAATAATCCTGAAGCGATCCTCCAGGGCCCGCGAGGGCTTCAACAGGCTGCCGCAGAACATTTCTTAAATCAAAATAATGGGCCCGTCGTGCCCATTCAAGTCCCGATTGTTCCCCTCGCTCGAAACAATCATCCTCAACTTCCTGCTTTTCTTTCTTCAGTCTCTCAATAATTTCCGGGATACTGAGATCTTCCTTCATCCGTTTCCGGATATCCTCTTTTTTCTTAATCGCGTTGGATACGGCATCCTGAAAAATTCGGGAGAGGTTAAAAGTATCCCGCCACGCCTCCATTTTTTCATGGAGGAAATCGGGTACGCTGATGGTAATTTTCTTGGACATCGACGGCTCCTTCCGTATCTTTAAAAGGGATACGTATAAAAAAGAAGAGTACGTATATAAATATAAGGCCGTATAAATATTATTGCAACTCTCTTTCATGGTAGAATGGGGAGGTGAAGAACAAGTTGAAGCTTCTGGTAGACCATCCATGGGATGTGAGTCCGCGGGAGGCCCGCGATATTCAAGCCGGTCTGGCCCCTATGGTGATACGGGAAGGGCCGCTTTCAGTAGTAAACACCGTCGCGGGGATTGATGTTGGTTTTGAAGGGGGGGAATCCCGGGCGGCTGTGGTTGTGCTGAAGTTTCCGGACCTTACTCTCAGTGAATACGCGACAGCGAAGATACCAACAACATTTCCCTATGTTCCGGGGCTCCTTTCTTTTCGGGAGATTCCGGCAGTCCTTGAGGCGCTTAAGCTCCTCCGTTCACTTCCCGATCTTCTACTGTGTGATGGCCAGGGGGAGGCCCATCCGCGGCGATTTGGGTTGGCAAGTCATCTTGGGGTGATAACCGGAATTCCCGCGATTGGGGTGGCAAAGTCCCGTTTAATCGGTACCCACGATCCTCTTCCTGATAAAAAGGGTGAGTGGGTACACCTCAAGGATAAGAATCAGGTAATAGGGGCTGTTTTGAGGAGCAGAACAGGTGTAAAACCCCTCTATATTTCTATCGGCCATAAGATAACCCTAAAGGGGGCCATCCGGTTTGTCTTACGCTGTACACTGAAGTACCGGCTCCCCGAAACTACCCGATTGGCCCACATGCTTGCCTCGAAACCGGAGCAATTCAGAGATAAAAAGAATTCTTGTTTGCAGGATTTGCCAGGTTGCACCATAATGGATAAAGGAGGTGCCTAAGGATGCCCCGAATTCTGGTTGTCGATGACGCCAAAGAGCTTCTTCATTTGATAGAACGGTATTTGACGGAGAAGGGGTTTTCTGTTCTTACCAGTACAACCGCGGATGGAGCTTTGAAGATTCTCAGGAGAGAGAAAATTGATCTTGTTCTGACAGATATCATTCTTCCTGACAGGGAGGGGATCGACCTTATTACTGAAATCTCAAAGGTTTATCCTAAGGTAAAAACCGTTGTAATGACTGGAGGCGGGGCTGTCGGATCCTCAACCTACCTTGAGACTGCCCGGCTCATGGGGGTTGATGGGACCCTCAAGAAACCCTTCGCCCTCGGGGTCCTTGTCCGGCTTATGGAAAAGATTTTGTTATAGATTTTGATTGTTGTTACCGATAGGTATATACTTCAATATGAGAAAGGTTTGATGAGCATTGATAAACGAGATTTGAGAGAGCTCCTCAGAGTTATTCAGAACCTCCATCGAATTCAAGACAGCAATCTACTGCTTGAACATATTCTCCATGAGGCACGGATCTTTGTAAACGCTGACGCAGGCACCCTTTACCGCATATCAGACGATCGTCTTTATTTTACCCATATTGAAAATGAAAGCCTCTTCCCTGATGGGAAAAGGGAAAATAAGTATCTTTACACCAACCGGAGCATCCCCTTAAGCCGGGATTCCCTCGCGGGGTTTGTTGCTGCTACAGGGGAACCGATTATCATTGACGATGTATACGACCTGCCTGATGATCTGGATTACCGTTTTAATCCTGAGTTTGATAAAAAAACCAACTATAAAACTATCTCCCAGCTCGTCATTCCTTTAAGAAAAGGGGGCGGCGATATTGTCGGAGTCATTCAGCTGATAAATGCTAAAGATAACGATGGAAAAGTTATCCCATTCTCGGTGAATGACCGGTTATACATTACTTATTTTGCCGAACATGCCGCCCTTGCCATTGAGAGGACAGAACTTGCCCGGGATATGGTGATGCGGATGGTGGAGATGGCTGAACTCCGGGACCCCAACGAAACTACTCACCACGCGAGACGGGTAGGGGAATACTCCCTGGTGTTATATGACCGGTACGCAAAGGCCCATGGAGTGTCCCTGGCGGAACGCAATATAAAGAAGGATATTTTCCGGGCAGCGGCGATTCTCCACGATATCGGGAAGGCCGGGGTCGATCATAGTATCCTGGCAAAAAATGGCCATCTTAGTGATAAGGAAAAGCTGCTCATGTACCAGCATACGATATATGGGGCCCGGCTTTTCCGGAACAGGACATCCTATTGGGATAAGATTGCCGCTGAGGTTGCTCTGAGCCATCATGAGCGATGGGATGGCAGCGGATATCCGGGACATATTGAAAATCTCAATGTCGGTAACATCGTATTTGGTCCGGGAAAGCGGGAAAAGGAGATCCCCCTGTCTGGCCGAATAGTAGCTATCGCTGATGTTTTTGATGCCCTGATTTCAAAAAGGAGCTACAAGGATTCCTGGACCGAGGAAGCTGCTTTTCAGTACATGAAGGGTAAGGCTGGGAAACACTTCGATCCTGAGCTCATCGGGTATTTCCTCGAGATGAAACCAATACTTAAGGCGATTCGGAAAAATCTTTGAAAAAAAATATAATCTTCCTTATTATTGTAGTTAAAGGCAGGTGCAATGTTTATGACTACAATTACTATTTCGAGACAACCAGGGAGTCTCGGAGATGAAATAGCCTCTGCAGTTGCCCGGGAAATCAATGGAACGGTGATAGCTAAAGAATATTTCGAAGAGCAGTTCCATAACGAGGGCCTCTCAGAGGATATCCTTACACACTACGATGAGAAGAATCCGAATTTCTGGCATTCCTTAGCAGCGAACAGGGAAAAGTATTTTCACTACATGGCGGCCTTCCTGTATGAATCGGCGGAAAAGGGTTCTTGTGTCATCCTGGGAAGAGGGGGACAAGTGCTTCTCAGGGATGTACCCGGAGTGGTGAAAGTACGGGTCCTGGCAAAACAGGAGAACAGGGTAAACAGACTGCGGGAAAAACATGAGATTTCCCGGGAATACGCGGAGAAAGTTATTCAGGAGGTGGATCATAACCGGGAAGGGTTCCATAGGAAATTCTTTCAGGTGCTTCCTTCTGAGGCGGAACTTTATGATCTCATTTTGAACACAAGTAAACTGTCTCTCAACGAAGGGGTGCAAATTATCCTGGCTGCAGTGAAGGAGGGGGAGGTTTCTCCTGAACCAATCCGCGACCTCTTTCTGGAACAGAGGTCAATTATCAGTATCCGGTATGAGAAGAAAATTCCTGCCAAGGAACTCAAGGTGACGGTGCGTAAAGGAATAGCGACCCTTGAAGGGTATCTTTTCAGTAAGGACAATCTCCCTCTCTGTACAGAAGTTGTTGGTAAAATCAAGGGAATAGGAGAGGTGGTTAACAGAATGACCACACCTTCAAGAGGTTCCAACAAGATACAATAGGAAGGGGAAGGCTATTAGGCTGTAGACTATTAGGCTATTAGGTAGGTGGGCAGTAGACTTCTTCCCTAAGCAGTTGTAAATATATTCCGGTTCCCGATAGATCAGAAGCATCACTTCGGCAGCCAATTCAAACACTCTGAGCTCCCTACCTGTCTGCGTGCGTGCCTGCGCCGATGTTCCGGCAGGCACGCACAAGCAGATGATCACCCACGATTCCCTATCCTACCTAATAGCCTACAGCCTAATAAGCTAATAGCCTATTAGAGGTTCTTCTTGATGACCTCTCCAAGGGTTTTTATTGCGTCCCGGATAATTTGTTCCCCTTTCATGGTGAAGTTCAGCCGCATAGTTTCAAGCCCATCCCCCTCCTTCGTGTAGAAATACCGGCCAGGTACAAAGGCTACGTTCTTTTCGATAGCCTCGTTATAGATGGGGGTGATATCTAATCCCTTCGGCCCTGATGCCCAGATAAACATTCCCCCTTCCGGTTTGGTCCAGGTAATGGAGTCGGGAAAGTGTTTCTCCATGGCCTCCTGCATGGCTTCCTGCCGGGGCTGATAGAGTTTAACAATCTCGGGGATATGGCGGTAAATATGACCACCTGCCAGATATTCGGCGGAGATGGCCTGGTTGAAGGTGCTTGTATTGAGGTCGACCCCCTGCTTGGCGAGAACCAGCCACTTCCGGATGAGTGGAGGCGCTACGTAGTAACCGATCCTGAGACCGGGAGCAAAGGTTTTTGAAAAGGTGCTGGTATACAGAACATGATCGGGGGCCAAACTCCTGATAGAGGGGACTGCTTCTCCCCGAAAGCGCAGGGCGCTGTAAGGATCATCCTCAACCAGCAGAACATTGTATTCTTTTATGATTTCAGCGATCTTTTTTCTTCGTTCCAGAGGCAGAGTACGGCCTGTGGGGTTCTGAAAGGTGGGAACAAGATAAATAAATTTGATGGAATGGTTCTTCAGAACCTCCTGGAGGGATTCGGGGATGAGGCCGTTATCATCAGTTTCCATCTGCATGTACTCGGGGCCGTAGGGGTTAAAAGCCTGTATCGCGCCGAGGTAGGTAGGAGCTTCTACCGCGATCTTGTCCCCCTCGGAGATGAGAATTTTCCCGAGACTATCCAATGCACCCTGGGACCCGGAGGTAATATTGATACTTTCAGGATTTGAGGGAACTCCTGCCTTTGCTAAATACTTTGCAAGCTCCTCCCTGAGGGGCATGAACCCTTCGGTAGTGCCGTACTGAAGGGCTTGTGAAGGATATTTATCGAGAACAATGTTTGTGAGTTCCCTGATAAGCTCGATTGGAAAAGCCTCCGGAGCGGGCAATCCCCCCGCGAGGGAGACAACTCCCGGTTTGGATACAACTTTAAGAATTTCCCGGATCGCACTGGAACCCATGTTGCTGGTGCGCTCTGCCAATAAGTCTTCTGAAAACATTTCTTCCCCCTGTTTATTGAAAACTTTAAGTAACTATGAGCCGGTTTGTTGGTACAGCTCAGTTCTTTTGCGTCGTTTGATTTATACTAACATGGATTTCCGGGAATCAGCAAATATTTTCACATTTCACTGTTAGTATTCCTCTTGCTTTCTTTAAAGAAAATATTATAGTTTAGATCAGGTGTGTATATGGAAATATTAAAGATTGATGATATTACTGAGGTTCCGTCGGATATTCATTATATAAAGAAGTTCATAGCCCGGATAAAGGTCCGGGATTTTCTTGAGTATGAATTTTACCTTGGGTTTTCTATTGAATATCGGGCTGTTGGCGGTCCTGAAGTCATCTTAAAGTTTATCGACAAACCTTCCGACTCACTCCTGGCCCACGCTGAAGAGCTGAAAGCCTTGATAATTGAACTCGATAGGAAGGGCAAAATCAAGAGTACTTACGAGCCGTTGGTTCCTTGATTATTGTTTTAAGTCACTCAGCTTTAAACCTCCCCACCTCTCCTGCCAATTGGTATCCTGAAATTCCTATTTGATGTATAGTATTGCCGGAGGAGAAAAGAACTGTATGATTTCCAATGAGCGGAACAGGGTGTGGCTCGACATCAATCTTTCGACACTGAAAGAGAATTTCCGAAGGATCAGGGAAGCGGTAGCCCCGAGTTCTGTTATTGGAGTTTTGAAAGCGAATGCCTATGGCCTTGGGATGCCGCAGATTGCCGAAGCCCTTGTTGATGCCGGGGTTTCCGGTTTTGGGGTAGCAGAACTTTATGAAGCTCTTGATCTGAAAGCTTTGGGGAAACCGGTACAAATCCTCGGGGGTATTCTTCCGGGGGAAATCTCTTTAGCCATTGAGGCTGATATCATTATTCCGGTTACCGATCTGGAAACCGCCGGCCTTATAAGCAAAG
Organism: Spirochaetales bacterium; assembly: GCA_023131935.1. Classification (GTDB taxonomy): domain Bacteria; phylum Spirochaetota; class Spirochaetia; order JAGLYY01; family JAGLYY01; genus JAGLYY01. The sequence goes on from JAGLYY010000365.1 coordinate 11,698, forward strand.
AGGCGGTGAAGCAGGGGAAGACCGCGGATTGCCAGTTCCTCATCGATACCGGCATGGGACGCCTGGGGATGCTCTGGGAGAGGGCTGTAGAGATTATCTGTGAAGCGGTAAAATTGCCGAACCTGTCTTTCAGCGGTATCTATTCCCATTTTCCCGTAGCCTATCAGACCGGCGGCGAGTTTACCGGAGATCAGGTAAAAGCTTTCCTGAAGATCCTTGAGGATTTAAAGAATCGGGGAATTTCCTTTGAGAGGATCCACATAGCCAACAGTGACGCGATAAACAATTTTCCTTATACGTATCAATTTCCATTTAATTACGTACGCACAGGAATAAATCTCCACGGTTCTTTCGATAATGAAGGAAAGAGGGCCCTGAACCTTAAATCGATCCTGACCCTGAAGACACGGCTTGCAGCGATCAGGACCCTACCTGCCGGCTCAACCGTGGGGTACGGAAGGACCTACAAGCTGTTGCGGGATACAAAGGTGGGTACCATTTCCGCGGGTTATGCCGATGGCCTGCCCCTCGCCCTTTCAAACCGCGGGTACGTTCTGATTGAAGGTCACCTCTGTCCGATCCTGGGGAGGGTTTCCATGGACTATACCTCTGTGTCCCTCGAAGGTGCTCCGGAAGCGAGAGTGGGTGATGAAGTGATCTGCCTGGGAGGGAACGGGGTCCATGCTATTACCGTTGAGGATTGGGCCATGACCAAGGGGACCCATGCCTACGATATAATCTGTTCCTTCGGCAGCCGGGTAGCACGGCATTATATTGAAGGATAACGCCGCTATTGCTTACATCTCTCGTAGAGAGTATGCATCTCTTTTTTCAGAAGAGCTTCATCCGCATCAGAAAGGTAGCCATGTTTCCGAAGGGTCTTCACACAGTCATCGATACCGCTGATCCCCGCGTACAGACAAGCCAGTTCAGCGATATTATCAGGGTCATGGGTTACGATTTTTTCAATTTTCCGGGAAAAAGTTTCCATTGCCTCGAAAAGACAATCACAGACCGATGGTTTATCCATTCTTCACACCTCATTATTATTTTATTGTACAATAATTGCGGATATTTTTCTGTCCCACGGAGTAATATTAGTATGATATCAGGTAATTGTTCGGGTAGATAGACTGTAGGGGGAGGAAGGCTGTATGAGGAAGGCTATAGGTAGATAGGCTATAGGCTATTAGGTAGGCAGCCTAAACCTAATAGCCTACAGTCTAATAGCCTATAGCCTAAACAGTTACGATATCAGGAGGTTTATAAGCTGATGGATGATCTCAAGAAAAAATCACTCGCGTATCACAGCGGAAAGCGGGCCGGAAAGGTGGAAATGGTCCCAACGAAACCCTGCCGGACGGCGGAAGAGCTTTCCCTCGCCTATACACCAGGGGTCGCTGCTCCGGTACTCGAAATTGAGAGAGTCCCTGAGGATGCATACCGTTATACCAACAAGGGGAACCTTGTAGCTGTTGTTTCAAACGGAACCGCGATTCTCGGGCTTGGAAACCGGGGTGCCCTTGCCAGTAAACCGGTAATGGAAGGGAAGGGGGTCCTTTTCAAGCGGTTTGCCGATATCGATGTTTTTGATCTCGAGATTGATACAGAAGATCCTGAAAAAATCATCGAAACGGTGAAACTGCTGGAACCGACCTTCGGCGGGATAAACCTTGAGGACATCAAGGCCCCTGAATGTTTCGAGATCGAAAGAAGACTCATTGAGGAATGTGACATCCCGGTATTCCACGACGACCAGCATGGAACGGCGATTATCGCGACTGCCGGATTGATGAATGCCTGTGATTTAACCGGAAGGCGCCTTTCGGAATTAAAGGTTGTAGTGAATGGCGCCGGAGCGGCAGGGATTTCCTGTGCCCGGATGTTCATAGCCGCCGGTGTCCGCCGGGAAAATATCCTGCTTTGCGACAGCAGAGGGGTAGTGTACAGCGGACGCCGGGAGGGGATGACCCCGGAGAAGGAGGAGTTCGCCGTTGATATCCCCCTCCGGGAACTATCGGAGGCGGTAGCAGGGGCCGATGCCTTTGTGGGGTTGTCGGCGGCCGGAGTGCTCTCTCCGGAAATGCTTCTTTCCATGAATAATGACCCAATAGTTTTTGCCATGGCTAACCCCGATCCTGAAATTCATTATCCTCTCGCCAGGGAGACCCGGGAGGACGTTATAATAGCAACGGGTCGCAGCGATTATCCAAACCAGATCAACAATGTGTTAGGATTTCCTTTCATATTCAGGGGAGCCCTGGATGTACGGGCAAGAAAGATAACCGAGGGGATGAAAATGGCTGCCGCGAAAGCCCTGGCAGCCCTGGCCCGGGAGCCGGTGCCTGAGGTGGTGAAACAGGCTTACAAAGGGCGTGATTTCTCCTTCGGACCCGATTATATCGTACCGAAACCCTTTGATCCCCGGGTTATTGAATGGGAATCGGTCGCTGTCGCGAAAGCAGCCTGTGAGGAGGGAATAGCTCGAAATCCTATTGGAGATTGGGATGATTACAGACAATCCTTAAAGGAAAGGATCTCTCCCCTCTGGAAGATGAAGCCAGGTATTCATGAAAGTTAAGGGAAAACACTACCGTACCATCTGGTTGAAAGAGCATAATCCTGAAACGGTTCAGATCATCGATCAGACCAAATTACCCCATAAGTTTCAGATTCTTGATTTGAGAACTGTTGATGAGATGGCCGCGGCGATCCGTGAGATGTACCTACGAGGCGCCGGTCTTATCGGAGCAGCAGCAGGGTATGGCATCTATCTTGCCAGCTTGTCAGCCCCCGGGGACCCGGAAGCCTTTGAAAAGGCGATGACTGATGCGGCTGATCTTCTCATTAAAACCCGGCCTACCGCAAAGAACCTCGAGTGGGCGGTGAACAAACAGCTTCATACCATAGCCTCCGAACACTCTGTGGAAGAAAAAAGGCGGGCAGCTTTACATACCGCGGTGGAAATTGCTGATTTTGATGCTGAAGCCTGCAGGCAGATCGGTCTTCATGGGATGAAACTCATCGAGGAGATTGCCCAGGGGAAAAAAGGAGAACCGGTAAATATCCTGACCCACTGCAATGCCGGTTGGCTCGCGTTCGTAGATTATGGTTCCGCTACAGCTCCAATCTACGCTGCCCATGATCGTGGAATCCCAATCCATGTCTGGGTTGATGAAACCCGCCCGCGAAACCAGGGGGCGAGTCTTACCGCCTGGGAGCTGGGAGAGCATGGTGTGCCTCATACACTGATTGTTGATAACACCGGAGGTCATCTGATGCAGCATGGCATGGTTGATCTTGTAATCGTCGGTTCCGACCGGACAACAGTAACAGGTGATGTGGCGAATAAAATCGGCACTTACCTGAAAGCCCTCGCGGCAAAAGATAACGGCATCCCTTTTTATGCGGCCCTTCCCTCTTCGACATTCGACTGGGGGATAACTGACGGGATCAGGGAAATCCCCATCGAGGAGCGGGACCCCCGAGAGGTGAAGTATATACACGGAAACCTGATTTGTCCTTTAGGTACTCCAGCGAAAAATTACGGTTTTGATGTTACCCCCGCCCGTCTGGTAACAGGCCTTATCACTGAGCGGGGAATTTGCCAGCCAAACAGAGAAAGTATCCTGAAGATTTTTCCGGAGAAAAGGTAATGGATGAAGGTTATATCAAATTCAATCTTAAACAGGTGAAAGATGACAGCACGCCGGCTCTCGTTCTCCGGGAACTTGCTGCTCTAAGGAACAGGCTTTATGACCTGAAACTTATTGGCCGGTATCCCGGCGGCCCCGGTTTCGGTAATGTGAGCCACAGGATCGGACGTAGTAACCGGTTCTTCATCAGTGGCTCGGGAACAGGCAGAAAAGAGCGGATCGGCATTGGCGATTTTTCCCGTGTAATCCGCTGGGACCGGGAGAAGAATAAAGTTATCTGCCGCGGAGAGGTTCGCGCCTCTTCAGAGTCTATGAGCCACGGGGCGATTTACGCTGCCAACAGGGATATTCGATGTGTTATCCATGTTCACAGTTCCAAGCTGTTTTCCTACATGCTTGATAACGGATATCCACAAACCGCCCCGGATGCCGCCTTTGGAACTCCACTACTGTCGGAAGAGATCGAAATGGTTGTGGAATATCTTGATAAACCTGAAGGGGTATTAGTAATCGAAGGCCATGAAGAGGGGGTTTTTGCCTACGGACAGGATATAGCCGGAGCGGAGAAGGTCCTTATGGAAGTGTTCAAGAAAGGGGGAAGGTAGATGATCAAAGTTGGAATAATCGGTGGAAGCGGTCTTGATAATCCGGATATCCTGAAAAATCCCAGGGATATGGATGTTGAAACTCCCTGGGGAACTCCCTCTTCTCTTCTGAAAATCGGGACCATAGAAGGGGTTGATGTTATCCTTCTTGCCAGACATGGGCGGGAACACCGGATCCCCCCGACAGAGGTAAACTATCGTGCCAACATCAACGCGTTGAAAGAGGCCGGCTGTACCCACATCCTCGCTACTACCGCGGTGGGATCCCTTCGTGAAGAAATTCACCGGGGGGACCTGGTAATCATCGATCAATTTATCGACTTTACCCGTCACCGGAACATCACCTTTTTCGAAGAGTTTGAACCCCATAATCCGGCCCATACCCCTATGGCTGATCCATTCGACAAGAATCTCAGGGAACTTTTTATCTCAGCCTGCGGGGCTCTGGAATATCCTTTTCATCCCCGGGGAACTGTTATCACCATCGAAGGGCCACGGTTTTCCACCCGGGCGGAATCCCGGATGTTTCGAATCTGGGGGGCGGACATTATCAACATGTCCATTGCCCCGGAAGCCGCACTGGCCAATGAAGCAGGAATCCCCTACGCCGCGGTGGCTATGAGTACCGATTATGACTGCTGGAAGGAGGATGAGAAACCGGTGAGCTGGGAAGAGGTCCTCCGGGTTTTTTCCTCCAACGCGGGAAAAGTGACAAACCTCCTTGCTACAGTGATTCC
>JAGLYY010000366.1 GCA_023131935.1 Spirochaetales bacterium
GCTTCGTCAGGCTCAGTACAACGCAAGCTCATCACAAGTCGTAGTCCTCACCGGTTCGGACGTATACACAAATTGCCTTTGGTCGTAAGCTCCATATGGCAACTTCAGGTAACCGCGGGACGTTAAAGGAAATGTGGAAATAATGCTATTTCTTATGGATGAATGGAAACTATTATGAAAGCAAATATTAGAACTGTAATACTTTTACTTTTACTAATCGCTGGAATTGTTGTATTTTTTAAATTCCCGGATCTTGATATATCTCTACTTGGTATAGGGAAACATAGACACTTTCTATTTCATTCTGCGTTTTTTCCGGCTGCTGTCTATTTGCTTATTGGATCTATTTTCAAGCGGACAATAGTTATTACTATCTCTATGGCTATTTCCATGGCATTCGCTTTTGCAATAGGTATACATCTGCTTACAGATTTATTCCAGTTCAAAGCGATATATTTCCCGATTATTGGGAATTTAGTTTATGGTACATCTTTAGATGATAAGATTTGGCTCGGTGCTAACGTACTAGGCTGTATGCGTGTTTCTTTTTTGAGTTATCGAAAGATGAATTTTCAGGATAGAATGGAGAAGTGAGACTTGCGTGTAGGCATTTCCACGCTGCGTCTAACAGCGGGTACACGGTTCCGCTTGCTTCGACACTTCGGCAGGCTCAGTGCAAGTCGTAGTCCTCACCGGTTCGGACGTATACCCAAATTACCGAGTATTCTCTACCCCTTGACTTCCGCACTACATTGTAATACTATAATGACATGGTGTTTTATGACCATGATATCAAAAAGGACATCAAGAAAGGTAATCTCCCAAAAGAAATTGCCAAATTGTTTCATCATGCTTTTAGTTCTTTGGATGCAACTAAAGATTTGAATCTTTTTGATATTAAGAAGCTTGTGACACATTCATCGATAAACTACTATCGGCTTCGTAAAGGAAAATATAGGGCTATATTTAAGGTTGAACAGGATGACATTCATGTCTTGAAAATTTCCATAAGATCGGAGGTATACAAAAAATGGCAGTAGTATCGGTTAGGCTAAATGACGATGAAGAGAAGATCTTGAATTATTTAACCGAATATTTTCATGAAGATAAATCCTCCCTGTTTAAAAAGTCATTATATGAAATGTATGAAGATATTCAGGATATAAAATTTATTGATTCTTACATTGAAAAAACAAAACATAAAAAACACAATTTCATTTCAGGCGATGAGCTTTTTGACTAAAGCAGGCGAATTAACGGCATCTAACTCACAGGTTTCTTCCCGAAGGGTAGTTCGATGGATCATTTCAATCGGATCCATCAATTCATAAGTGATTCCTCTATTCCGCTTCCGGATATACTAATTCCTCAAGCGCGGGTTCCGCGGTGATCTCAACAGCTTTGCCATCCCGAAGGTAAAACACCCAGGCACGTGTTGGAAGACCGGTCATCTCTTTCGCGACTCTTAAGTAGGTCCCGATCTGAATGTCATATTCCCCCGGGACACGGTACCTGTCGGTTTTAAAATCCACCACCACCGCTTCCCCTGATTCGGAAAAGAGCAGATCTATCTGTCCGTTTATGAACCGGTCTCCCCCCTCCATTTCCAGCCGGTAGAGAAAAGGGACCTCCGATTCCAGTGTTTCCGATTTCCGTGCCCTTTTCCCTAAATCTGAATCGAAAAACCGATCTGCCAGAGTAAGCGCGTCTTCGAGGATCTCTTCATCTAATTGAAAGCGGAACAGATCTTTTAACTCCTGCCGGGAATGTCCTTCCTGTATCCGGCTACTGATTATCTCATGAACGATTGTACCAAACCGGGACTGAAGCCTCTCTGCCTCTATCAGACTATCCGATGAAATCCCCGGCAGCTCCTCCCTTTCCCGATGGGCCTTCGTCTCAAGGGGTTCCCTCTCGCTGCCGCGCGCATTCAATTCGGTTGGGGTCCATTCCCCTTTGTATACCTGCCATGTTATCTCGGGAAGTTCTTCATACAGTTTCCGGATACCGGGGATATCCACCCTGCGGGTCGATCCACGGGAGAAACGGCGTACTTCCCCGGGGCTGTCGGGGATTTCCACGACCTTACATGCTCCTCTTCCATTGAATGGATCCTCTTCATCAATCTGAAATCCATTCAAGATCATATTGAGAAGAATATTTTCCCCTGATTTATTATTCTTCGTACGGCAGCCGGAGATGATCAGATGGTTCTGCGCCCTGGTCAGGGCTACGTAGAGAAGCCGTTTCATTTCGGCGATCTCTTTTTTCTTCTCCTCTTCTTTCCCCAATTCGTAAAAGTAGTTACCCTTCCCGGCAGCTCCGGAGGCGGCAATGGCAGGCCCCCATTCTTCCGAAAGATACCAGGGAGCACTCCCCTCTCCATGGCCGCGGGGCTGGCTCCCGGTATTCGCGAGTATCACAACAGGAAATTCCAGTCCCTTTGCTTTATGTATTGTCATGATCTGAACTCCTTCGGCGGTTTCCCGCAGGAGATCCAGATCATCCAGCTTTTCAAATTTCCCGAGGTTCTCCCGCAGAAAATCAAGAAAAACGACAAGACTCTCCCCCCGTCTGTCATAACTCCGCGCCAAAGCATGGATGAAGTCGTAATATTCCAGATAACCATGGTACCTTTCATCCCGGAGAAGGGTGTACCGGTACCCGCAATCATGCCAAAGAAAAGAGATGATATCCGCGAGGGGTTCCCGGTCAACCCGGCTTCTCACCTCTTTGTAGAGTTCACATCCCAGTTGATACTTTTTCCGGTCCTCCTCACCGCAAAGCGCCTCGAAGGCATCGTGGGAAAATCCCTCTTTCTCCTTCAGGAGTACAGCCACAAATGAATCGTCTCCAATGTTGACAAAGGGTGATCGGAGATATCCGGCGTACGCGAGGGAATCTTCCGGATAAATCGATAACTGCAGGAGATGATAGATATCATAAAGGGGGCCTTCAAGAAAGAGGCTCCGGATATTTTGAGTGGTATAAGGGATCCCCTGTTTCCTGAAACTCTGCTCGAAGCGGCGCTGGTTCCCCGTTGTTCTCATCAGCAGAGCAAAATCGTTATAGGTAACCGGCCGTTCCCCCGAACCGTCATTCACCATGAGCCGCTTTGAATCTACCGTTTCCCGGATGAACCGGGCAATTTCAACAGCCTCCGCCTCATCGTTTTCAAGGACCCCCTCCTCCCGTGTATCGGTATAGGGTTTGAAAAATATCCGTACCAGCGGTACACCGGCAATCCGGGCTTCCCGGTTCCCGAGGGGCTCAAACCGGGCGTCCCAGGGGTCCGCCGGTTCCCCAAAGATTGTGGGAAAAACTCTGTTAAACAGGTCGATCAATCCGGGTTCACTTCGATAATTTTTTTTGAGGCTTATCGCCTGATCATCAGCTTCAATAAGCTCATCTGCCAGATGCGAAAACACACTGACGTCAGCCCCGCGGAACCGGTAGATTGATTGTTTCGCGTCCCCCACGAAAAAAAGCTTCTCAGGCTCAAGGTCCGCGGCTTCCGGTATCCCCTCCCTCTCAGCTTCTCCTTCGGGACCGCCCGACTCGGCAAGGAGATAGAGCAGATCACGCTGAAGCTTGTTATTGTCCTGAAATTCGTCGATCATGATAAACTTGAACCGGTTTTTATAATACCGGCGGAGCGGGAGATCCTCTTTGAGGATCGCGACGGCAAGCTCCGAAGTCTCCCGGAAAGTAAGGATTCCAGCCTCTCTTTTCCTGTTGAGGTAGAGATCCTGAAAATCCCGGCAGAGAGAAAATATTTTTTCTGTATCCGACCAGGTTGAAAGGCTTCCCGCCGAAGGAAGAATAAGCTCCTTAAGTTTCCGGACCTGTTCTACAAGCTCCCCCAGCTCAATGATTGCCGGCTTCTTACCCCCCGACTTTTTTGGATGAAAACGTACGATCTCCGGAATCAGTTCATCATACCGGACATCCCGGACAAACAGATTGAGGTCCGGCACTGCCGCTGCCTTTTCCCGGGCGGCATCCACACTCTTCCCGTTGCCCTCAGGCAGGGCGCTTATCGCGGCAACCAGCTCCATGAACTCTCTTATGGTATTATTCAGGACCCTCCCGAGTTCTTCCCGCTGCATCTTCCCAATCTCAGTAAAATCAAACTTCTCACCGAAATGAAGATAATTCATGGCCAGAGATACAAAAAAATCTTTCCATACCTTTTCAAAACCGTGAAGGAAAAGGAAAAACTGAAGTTCCTCCTGTTTGTCGAGGATAAAATCAAGGGCAGCCTGCTCTGCCAGGAGCTTCGATTGATGGTCATCGAGCGAAGCCTCTCTGGAAAGGCCGAAGCGCTGCCCTCCGTTCTGTACAATCTGTACGCAGAAACTGTCCAGGGTAGAGATCTGAGCATTGGTAAACCTTGGCAGCTGCGCCGCGATAACAGGATCGTTCTCTTCAGCGAGCAGGGATTTGTGAATCCGCTCGTACATTTCCGCCGCGGCTTTTCTTGTAAAAGTGAGGGTCAGGATTTCATCAACACAAGCCTTTTTATCTTTTACCAGCCGGATGAACCTTCTGGCAAGCACTGAGGTCTTGCCGGATCCGGCCCCCGCGGAGACAACGGCATTTCGATTGCAGTCAACAGCTTTCCGCTGGTCGGGGTCCAATTTATAACTCATGCCGCTCATCCGTCACTCCTGATCACAAAACGGTCTCTGCATATTCCCCGCAAAGAACATCCACCGCAATCCTGTTCAGGGATACGAAAGTCCCCTGCTCCCAACTGCCCTGCCATATCCCGGACCGCCTGAATCGTTACTTCAACAGCTTCGTTCATCTCTTCTGAAGAAAGTGGCTTTCTCCCTCTCTTCGCCAGGTATTTATAGGCTGCCTTCCGTAGATCATAATAGGCGGCTCCTTCAACTCCCCAACCGTTTTCCCGCAGGAGATAGAGGTAACAGGGGATCTGCAGAGAACGGAGAACCCCCTCTTCTACCCGCAGGTCAGCAACCGAAACCTTTACCGTTCTTTTATAATCGATGAGGAAGAAATTACCCTCATGTCCCGATAGACGATCTATCCGGCCATGGAGGACCACTGAATCCACATTGGTTGCAAGCATTTCCTCTAACAGGAGAGGTTCCCACCCTTCAAACTCTTCCGCCTCCTGTTCCAGAAAGTTCATCAGGTACTCCAGAAGCTGATCTTTCATGGTATTCCAGGCTGGAGGCAGCAGGTCCCATCCCGCCCTTTCCCGGGGACTGGTAAGGTCCTCGAATATTTCGGAGATTTTATCTTTGTAAGCTTCGAGGCCGCTTTTATGAAAGCCCCCCCCGGTTTCCTTGATCCACTCAAAAAATTCCTTCAGGACCTCGTGCATCAAACTGCCCTCGGTAGGGGGATCGCTGAAGATTTCACCATATTCCTCCTCCCCAAGGGAAAGTCCCTGTTGCAGGAGAAAGGAAAAAGGACAGGCCCAGTAGGCTTCAAGAGAGGTCGGAGAGATCTTCAGCTCATCATCCTTCTTCAATGAAGCCATAACCGCGTTCCTCAAAACGTCGTTCCCGATCTGATTTGCGGTGAAATCAATCCCTTTCGGAGTGAACGCTGTACCGCTTATCCGGGAAAGCCCTTTCTTCTGCCAGTGATATACTCCCGGGACAGCTCTATCCTCTCCGATCCAGAGACGCCGCTCCCTTTCCTCCGGAGAGACAGGTATCCTTTCAGGAGATACAGGAGTCACCGAAGTCACTGTTTTTTTCTCCGCTACGTAGAGAGGGGGAGGGAGTTCCGGTCCTCCGGGGCTTGTCTTACTGGAGGTTATCCACACACTCTGCCCCGATCGGGAGTAGGCGGTAAGGAATTTATCGGTTAGATTATTTTCAATTGTTGTCAGTCTTGTTTTTTCATCATCGCGCAGAAAAGGAAAGGGATCGATGGCAACCGTTGTCGAGTCCTGGGAAGCCCCCGGAATAAAATGATAGCGGGGATAGATTCCCGCGGACACGCGATAGGGAAAAACCGGTATACCCGGTCCCTTGTCTTGAGGAACGTAGATCTTTTTCTGCAGCAGTAATAACCACAACGGCATAACAGGAACCGGACCTAATCCTTTTAACTTCCCTTCGGCACGGCAGAGCCCGTTAAGAAGATCCAGTGCCCCCTGAAAAGCCTTCAAGGCCCTCTGATCCAGCGTAGAAGTATCGAGAAAGGTATTCACAAACCGCTGCACCCCGGAACGGAGATCACTGAAGGTTTTCGCGTCGGTGATCGCTGCTATCCCTCCGGAGAAAGATCGATAAAAATTCCGTAATGAAGAGTACTTATCCCCCGAAAGCTTCTTGAGCCAGAGATCGTGGTTTTTTCCTTTCTGCTTATAGTTTTGGGTACAATGATGCCTTATTCCGAAATCGATGAGGGTTTTCCCTGCGACATCCTCTTTCCAGGGGAATCCTTTAGAAAGAAAGAGAGATTTCAGGGATTCAATGTGAAAACCCTGATTCCGGCAATCCTTCAGCTGCCTGAACAAACTTACCGGTCGATAGGAGCCAAGGGCTTTACCGCTTCTGAAGGTTATCGGAATCCCCCTGAGGCCGCAGGTATCTTTTAACAGATCTTCCCATGCTTCCCCCCCGGGGAGAGTAATCGCGATTTCATGGACCGGGACCCCTGCACTGAAAAGAGATTCAATTCTGTCGACAACAAAGCGGACCTCCTCCAGGGCGGAGTCAAACACTTGAAGACTGCCCTCAAGGTCTGCCGGAGACTCGAGGATCGTAACCCATGAAAGGTTTTGCAGGTCCCTGGAAAACGCCTCAAAATCCTCAATGAGTTCAGGAAAACAGATAAAATACCGGCGTTTTAGATTGCCGGGTTTTAGCTGAAGGGTCCCTGGTTCATACAGACCGTTTAATTCCAGAAATTTTTCATACTGCCCTGTGAGGAACACAAGGTCCCCCTTCAGGTCCGTTCCGATCAATTCGGCACCCGGGGTATCCCAAAAATGGGAAAGTCTCGGCAGGATATTTATAAGCGACCCGACAAAATTCCTGGAAAAAGCGCAAAATTCAGGAAAAATGAGGGAGCTGAAAAGCTTTCCGGAAGGGCTGTTCTCAGAAAGGAGGGACGCGGCAAACATGGCCCTGGATTGGAGATTCACCGGCAGTTTGTCGCTCCGGAGAGCAAAGGCTTCCTCCTTGAAATGGTCCCAGGAGATAAACCGGTCTGACCGAAGCACCTTTCCTCCCGTGTGCGTCAGGGCCGTCCGCCGCCACCAGGCCGCGGCAACCTCAGAAGGAAAAACAAATACGGAATCTGATAGAGGTAATTCCTCTTCAATACGTTTTAAGATGGTTTCCACGAAGAAGAGGCTACCATTCCCATCTGAAAAAAGCAATTCTTACTTCTCATTCGCGGCAGATCTCATTTTC
>JAGLYY010000367.1 GCA_023131935.1 Spirochaetales bacterium
CCTACCTAATAGCCTACAGCCTATCCACCTATAGCCTTCCTATATAAGATTATTTGCTTTTACTTCCTCAAAGAGCAAACTATTCCACCGGGCTTTCATCAGGAAATCTTTTTTCTGATGAGGATCGTCAATCTGGGAGGCTTGTTGCTGAAGGTACTTCAGTCCCTTACTTAGCACCGTAAGCCTGTCGATACCTGCTTCTCCTGAATCAGAAGGGATGAGTCGGGCTAAAAGGTAATAATAGAGAGAATTATTGGGATCGATTTCCGAGACCTTTTCATCCCTTGTTATCCGGGACAGCTCCTCAATTGCTGCCTCCCTGTCAACAACGATACCGGAATAGAAGATACGGAAAACCCGAACCAGGTACCAGAGAATACCAAACCCGCTTGACGTTCTGAACAACCGGTCCTCCACCGGGGAAAATCCATTCTCCATTGGAACATATTCCCCCGGGAACAATGAGACAGGCTCGAGGAGATCCCCTTCAACCATCCGGTCTAACAAAGCCAATGATTTGTCAGGTTCCCCCGCAACATACCAGGCTTCAGCAAGAAAGAGGTCCCGTTCAATCCCCGGAGACAAGTAGTTCAATAGTTTCAAAGCTTCCCCGGTATTACCCTCATGGAGAACTGCAAGCCCGAGCCAGCGGTAATGGAGTTCCTTTAGCTCATGTCTCCCATACAGGGTAGTTAAAGAGAGCCCTTCCATGAAATGTATCTTAGCCTGCTCGTACCAGCCGGTGCTGAGACAGATTCTTCCTTTGAGAAAGACAAGCAGGAGCTCCCATTCCCTTCGTCCATGTTTCACGATAAATGGAAGAACCGTATCAATTATCCGGAGGGCACGGGAAAGATTTCCTGAGAGTATCTTTGTTATTGCCTCATATACCATGCTGAGAATGTAATCACCAGGGACATCGGAACGTTCTGCTGCTTCACGGGCGATAACAAAATACTCCCGCGCCTCATCTATCTTTTGAACCCCGAGCATACTTAACCCGATAAGCAGGTTTGCATTGCATTCCAGAGAAGGAGCCTTCTCATTTCGAAGAAGCACCTTTTTCGCCCTGTTGAGAGCCTGGGAAGGATGACCGGTGGAATACAGGTAGTGGGCCGCCGCAAGCTGCCAGGGATCCGCCTTTTCGAAATCATCCTCCCTGATGGCGGCAAAAGTCTCCCGGGCCTTTTCCATACGATTGTGAAGAAGAGCATGTCGAAGGAATAAGGTCTTATACCGGTATCCTGAAATATCCAGAAGTTCCTTCAATCCGGGAAGTTCTTTTATCCCTTCCTGGATCGCTTTTTCATATATCTTAAAAACCAGGTCCTCCCGCTGTTCATCTGTCCCATAAGCGGCAACCATTTCTATAAGGGTAGATTCCGGGAAGGGTGTCCCTTCAAGCCATCGATGGTATACCCACTGGGTAACAGCCTTCGTGTCTTCCTTCATATATAACATCCCTTCTTTCTCAACAGCAGGTTTTAACCGGCTTATTGAGAGGTCCGGATATTCAAATCCCTCAAGGAAACCTGATTCATCCAGGTTTTCCCAGGCCTTATCGATGGATTCAACATCAACACCACTTTCTGAAAAGAACTCAGAGATAGCAGACCTTGACAATCCCCCACGAGTCAGAGCGGAAATAGCAAGTATCCGTTTTTCCAGTGGCTTCAAGTGTTTAATAGCGGCCTTTGATATATCAAAGGGCTCATGGATATCAGATAGCTCAAAATCGTCCACATACTGTATATGGAAAAGAGGCAGGATCTTGCCCAGGGAAATGTCTTTATACTTTTTTATTTCCTTTAGAGTATTCAACTCAGGAAACCTGTTCCTGAGTTCTGTTATCGACAGGGGATAAACATACAAAGAACTATAGGTATGGTGAGCAAACTCCGAGGGAGGGATCGAATTTTTGCTGATCACCACCGGAATGAAGGAGGTCGAAGCCATTAACTCATCACAAAGTCTCAGGATGAGGCCCCTTGAAAGTGTATCCCAGTTATCCAGATCATCTAATACGAGGAAAGGGGTAATAAGGTTCTTTTCCATCCAGCGAATATATCCTGACAGGTATAATCTGAATCCAAGGTACATATCCTGCTCAAGATTCTGGGAGAATCTAAGCTCATGGAAGGTTTTTCGTTCTTCCCAGAGCTTTTGTTCAAGGGGATTCATTACCTCCGGGATGAAGGGAAAAATTGAGGGTTCTATCCCTTCTCTTAATACTCCGTAGGGAAGTAGATCATTTTTCGCGGGTTTGAACCACAGTACGGGAAACTCCGCGTTTGAAAAGCGGTCCATGGCAAGAATCAGATTTTTTCTTTTACCCGTAAAGGCTGCCCCGTGGAGAAAAAAGTACGTGTTTTCTTCTTCCCCATTCACCAGGGGAGTAAGTTTACTCAAGATCAACTCTGTGATCTCCTGCCTGGCAAAAAAAGAATCCAGGTTCATTCGGGCAATGGGAGCGGATTGCCTTTTTCCCTTGAGGATCAGGTATTCGCCGATATCCTCAAGTTCCAGATATGGACCAAGCAGGTCTCCAGCCCTTTTCAAGACCCGGAAAGCAATTGTGTCGGGTATCCGAAACAGCGTGTTCTTCAGTCCATCTAGATCTTTCGTTGCATCGATGATGACGGTATACCCTATTAGCTTCTCCCGGATACTGAACAGATAATCCCGCAGTAGGAGTATCTGTTCAGCAAGGATAATAAGCTGCTTTTCTGCGATACCTGAGGAAAACTCAAAGAGACCGGAACCAAGATAATGACCTCTCTTCTTGAAGATATTTAAAAGATGATCGCTAACCTCTTCAATGAAGCTTGTTTCCAATCGTCGGATCTGTTCAAAACTGTGTATTTCTACAAAAATACTAATCATCACTCACCCTATAAACTTTATGATTGTATTTTACCAGTTAATTCCTTATTCTTACAGTACATTGATGGCACCATATATATTTTTTCGGGAAAAAACCTGTCGGCTGTTAAAAATGAATGTCGCGCCCTCCGCAAAATTCAATGAAATCTTGAAAAATTTCTCTGATTTGCAATTGCCCTATAGCGGGATAAAACAGGAACAGATCATCTATTCTGTTCTCGAGCTTGTTAACAATTCCTTAAGAGCCCATAGAGAGTTGGAAACCGATCTTCCTATTAAAATTATGATCAATACCAATAGTAATTGTCTACAGATTGTTATCCAGGACTGGGGCGGCGGTTTTGATGTTTCAAAACTGCCTTACAATCTTTTTCTGAATCATGATAAGATTGATCTTAATGGCTCCTCATTTTCTGTATATCGTGAACAACATGGTTATCAGCGGTTCGGAATGGGGCTCTACCTGGCAAAACGCACCTTTCACTATTTCGAACTCTTTTTTCATGATGCGGCCAAAAACCGGGTACCCTGGGAATCAGGTAAATCGAAGGGAACCAGCATCATCCTGAAACGGAGGATCTATGCAACCGAATAAACGTATCCAGGGGCGTGAAGGTTGTTACGCTAAAGTTTTCTTTACGAAAGAAGCTATTCCCGGCTACCTCAGAGATCTTTCCCCTAAGGGTTTCAGAATCGGCATTCTCCAGAAAGTGCTCTGGACCAAAGGACATGAAACAACGATAAACCTCATTCCTCATGAAGATGTAAAGGCAACTCCATTTCAAGCACTTGTCGAAGTCCGGTGGATCCGCTCTGAGGGTATCTTTACCGTTATCGGCTTTCAGATCATCAGGTTGATAGATGATAATGATTCATATAATAAACTTCTTCATTTTTATGAGAATATTCCCGAAATTTAACGATGTACCAATAAAGACAATCGCTTGACTGATGTAGGTCATCTTTGTATAATCCATCTGGTTTCACATCACAATTATTTTTTAAGGTCAGGCTTTAGGAAGCGAGTATGCTGCAGTCAATAGAGGTTTTCTTCACCCAGCCGATCTGGCTGAAATTAACAGTCGATCTGGTTGTAATGTTCTATTACATCTATGTCAGAGACAAGACCGATAACCCTGTACTTAAACGAAGTATCGGGTTCTTCATCCTCCTGTTTTCACGTGACCTCTTATACGCACTCATTCCAGCTGGTGAGATCATGGTTCTCTCAGATCTCATTTTCATCTTTATGTACGTCCTCTGGGTCCGAAGTTACACCGGCGAGAAAAGGGGAGACTGGATCTGGTGGGTCCTGAATTCCATTTTCATTTTATTTATTTTCTTCGAATGGTTTTTCAATTTTCTCCTGCCTTTTGCCTCACATTTTTATCGTATATACCATATCATTTTAATAATACACTTGGGGATTATATCCTTCAAAGTATCACCCCATAATACCGATGAACCCCTGGCGGTTATGAAAGCCAGGCTGTATATCTTATTCCATTTTCTCATTTACACTGTACTGCTAATTATTCTGGGTGAAGGAAATCCTGTCGTTCACAGGTTTCTCGTTCCCGCATCGGTTTTCCTACACCTCTTTGTCCTTCACACGGTAAACACCCTTATCGATACCCAAAGACAGGGTACTATACAGAAACTGACAGGTGATATTGATTCGGTATTCGACTTCATGCGGGTTATGGGGACAGCAATCACTGAACACCTCGAAATAGATCGTGTGCTGGATTTTATCGTCGGCTCGTCTGTCAAGAGTACCCGGGCTGATGGCGGTGCTATTCTGCTTGTTGATGAGTTCGAGGATATCCTGAAAGTCAAGGCAGTTACTGGAATCTTCCCCCCCCCATATCCGGTTGTTGGAGAAATGGTGAAAGCGAAGCTGGATAACATGATGACCTACTTTGAGTCCAACCCTGTGCCTTTAGGGGAAGGTATCCTTGGTGAGGTCGCCAGATCAGGAAGCCCGATCTTTGTTAGAAGCACCATGAGCGACCGGAGGCTTGTTCAGAATACCCGGAATGATCTCCAGTACATCAGTTCTCTTATTGTTATCCCCCTGATTGTAACCGATCGTGTCCTTGGAGTTCTTGCGATCTGCAGGCGTGACAAACGCAATCTCTTCAGTGAGTCTGACTTTGTCAATATCCGCACCTTCGCCGACTACACTTCCCTCTCTATCGATAATATCCTTACCTATATCGAACTCCTTGAAAAACAGGAGATGGAACGGGAAGTTGGAATCGCCGCGGAAATCCAGCAAAAGCTGCTTCCGAGAAAGCTGCCCCAGATTAAAAATGCCTCCATTGCTGCCTTTACCAAGCCAGCCAAGGGAGTTTCGGGGGACTATTACGATATTATCAAGCTGAAGAAAGGGAAAATTGCCCTTGTAATGTGTGACGTTGCGGGTAAAGGTGTGCCTGCCTCTCTGGTTATGATTATGATCAGAACAATTATCCAGCTTATTGCAGGCGCCTCCAAAGATGCGGATACAATTGTAAGCTGGATCAACCGTGGTGTTACCGGCAGAATCGACATTGATCATTTTGCTACCTTATGTTTCCTTACCTTCGACACCGAGAGCAGAATCGTGGAATACTCCAATGCCGGCCACCATCCCCTGTTATTGTACCGTTCCAAATCCGGTCAGGTTGAGAATATTGACACCGAAGGCCTGCCTATTGGAATCGAGCCAAAAGCTGAATATGAGAAGAGGCGCATACAACTCTCGTCAGAAGATATCCTTATTCTTTACACCGATGGGATTATTGAATCGATGGATGCCGATGGAAATCAGTATGAATATGAAAATCTTGAAAAATTTGTCCTCTCCCACCCGTATATGAAGCCTGAGGAACTGACAAACGCCATAAGAGATGATATAAACAAGTTTGTGGGAAACACCAAACAGCATGATGATCAAACGCTGCTCGTGCTGAAAGTAAACTAATTGAATTACCTGAGAAGGAGTAGCCATGGAACTTAAAATCCGCAAACATGAAGAAACTTACATTATTGATGTGAATGGTGAAATGGATCTTTATAATTCCTACAAGTTGAAAGAGCTGGTTATGAAAATGCTCGAGAAAAAGATTATGCGGTTTATTATTAACCTTGAAAAGGTTGAATACATCGACTCTAGTGGAATAGGCGCGCTGATATATGTTAGTTCGACTCTTAAGAAAATGAATATTAAATTTATGATTGCAAATATTCACGGATCGGTAAAAAAAGTTATTGAACTTACGAAGCTCATTGGGTACTTTCCCATCGCAAACAGCCTGGAAGACGCCATTAAAGCCGTTGAAGCTTAAGGGAGGGATGGTATGACTTTGGAAAAGATAAAGAAGATTATTGTCGACGAGAATAGTCCGCTCTTCGATACCACGGGGATGTTTTACAAGGAATTCCCGAGTGATTTCAGGCAGATCCGGTATTTCACCCTGCTTATCGTTCAGAAAGCCCCGCCGGAGATCAAGGAAATCAACCTTCTTGAACAGCAAATCAGCGAAGTGATAAAAAACGCGGTAAAACACGGGAATAAAAGCAACCCCGATAAGAAAATTAAAATTTGGTATTCCTTCAGCGATGAGCATGCCCATATCATCGTGCAAGATGAGGGAGAAGGTTTTAAAGAGCTCGAAGAATGGAATGATTTTAATGAGAAACGGCAGAAATGTTTTCTCGAACAGAATTTCGAAGAACTTGGGAAGTATGTCGCCTTCATGACCGACCACAGTGACGAATACGATGGTGGGAACGCGCTCTTTGCTGCTGTTGAATACTGGGATGAAGGGGTTGTATACAATAAAAAGAAAAACGGTGTTGCTGTAAAAAAATATTTTCCGAAGCGCCGGATAGGATACTATTATGACGAGGCCTAAAAGGCCTCGTCATTTCTTTTCACAATTCAAGTTTAGGGGGAGTTGCTCCCCCTTCCCATAAGTCGGCATCCTCGAGGGTAAACTGTCTTCCATAGATGAAGTCGAAGAGAAATCTGAAATCTTCCGGTTGAATATCAAGAAATTGTAAACCGTAATAGGTCATTTTTGGTCCTTCAAACTTTCTCATAATCCTAGATTCTATAGTCAAAGATCTATCACCAATCCGCATCTGTACTGATAAATCGGTATATAGCATAACCAGGTCATTCAGTTTCTCTGAAGGATGGCCAAAAAGCATCCCTGAGGCACTTAAATCAATAATCGTTGGGTTGTACTCTTCAGGAGGAACTTCTTCCTCGAAATATCCATTTAACTTCAAAGAGTACGCCAGGATTTTCGAAAACTCTTTTACTTTCCTGACATGATCAACTGTTATTAATAGAGAAGGATTGGTAGATAACAATCTGATATATCCAACTGTGTACTCATGATAGAGAATGGGACAGAACACCTCACTCTGTATCCCCAGAGCTTGCCGGTCTTTAAGATATTCCGGCAGTTTGTCCTGTGTAAGCTCAAATTCATCATCAAAGAAACTGCCCCTCGTTATAATACTCAATCCCATGGGATCTTCCGGCAGTCCCTTAAGAACTGATGGCAGATAGAGAATCCTGCCGGTTCTGGCTACAAGCTTTTCCTCAACAGTTTCAGGTTTTTGTTCCCTGAACATTTTAATTTCATTGGCAGTGCAGAAGCTGTTAACAGAGTTTCTGAACGCGTCAATGAGATCTGCAAGCTCCTCGGAATTGAAGGTTTTTGAAGCCTGGGGTATTTCTACCGGATCGTATTCTTCGCTTTTTGGAAAATCCAGCTGGACCCTTTCTTCCTCAATGACGAAGCTTATAACAGCTCCCCCGGGTGAAGGTATCCGTTCATACTTCCGTTGAAGTTTTTTATAAACAGCATCCGGGATAGTTAAAACTAATTCGTTATCATTGATTTCCTCAATGGTACTGATAAAAGTCATTACCTGTTCATAGTAAGTAAAAAATATCCGAACCTCTTCACCCTGATGAAACTGACTAAAGTCTCCACCTCCAGGAACGCCGATAGTTAAAACATCATTTGCCAGAGCAAGAACTTTTCCAGATCCCTCTCTTTTATCGCCATGAATCCCAATAGCCATTCCTTTCTCAAAAAGGGCGTTGAGTATGAATTCTTTTTCAATTCTGCTGATTGGTGTTCCCATTCGTTAACCCCCTCCTAATAGAAAAACCATTGGAAAGATTCCGGTTCAAAGGGTTCTTTACTACCATTATATGGTTTTGAAAGACTTTGGAAATCCCCCTGAATATCGGTTACATACCAACCCGCTTCAGGCATTTCAATAAATGAGAGGAAAACCTCCCCTGCCATTTTCCCTTTACCGGTCATCCCCCGGAAAAGAACGCGGGCTTTATCTCCGGAAACATCGGGAATGGTAAACCGTATGATTTCAGGGATCTGATGATTCCGAATGTGATAGGAAAGGGTCCTTTCCAAATAATCCTGCCATTCAGGGGCCACGGTTACACGGTTATTTTTCAAACCATCGAAAAAATGTAGAAGAGTATCAATGATCTCCTCTTTCTGAATATCGAGGATTCCATGAGACAATTCACCTATAACAGTATCAAAAACCGGAACCAATTTGCTATCCCGTAATGGAAGGAAAGACTCCTTACCTCCGGAGGGAAGAACCTTAGCCTCATCCTTGCCTTTCTCCTCTCCAGTGGCTGGTACGGAAAAGACAATTCGGTCACCGGTAGATTCAGGCTGAACCCTGGTTCCGGTTTGTTCAGTTTTTTCAGGAGGAGGCAATTCCGGCGCGGTTTTTTTCTCGCAGGAGAAAAAAAAGCCGAAACATAAAAAGAATCCCACTAACAGGGTAGAAAAGCTTTTCATATAAGCTTGTTGTACCAGATCACACCACTTTCGTCAAACTATGGACAGTTCAAAAAACTTGGGCTACTATGAAAATCATTGATTCTTATAGACGATTATAGATACTTATAGACACTCTTGGAGGCTCCCTTGACAAATAATGAGAGAATACTAAACCATCTGCAGGTTGATTATACAGAACCGATCAGGGACCCCGTATGGCAAAATATCACCTTCTCCAGACCTTTCATGAAAGTTATTCAGCTCGAACCCTTTCAGAACCTGGGGGCAATCAGACAGTTAGGGCCTACTCATCAGGTATATCCCGGGGCGCTTCATTCAAGATTGAACCATAGCCTTGGAGTATTCCATATGGCAAAAAGGATTATCCAGGCCCTTCTTTCCCATACCGGAGGTACAGAAGTTTCTTTGGAAGGGGTCAAAGCTTTTTTATGTGCCAGTCTGCTGCACGACCTTGGACATTTCCCCTTTGCCCATTCTTTAAAAGAACTTCCCTTGAAGGATCATGAGGTTTTAACCGGAGAGTTTATCCTGTCTGAACCTTTGAAAGGAACAATCCGGGATTCACTCGGAGTCCGTCCCGAAACCGTAGCGGCAATTGTCGATGATTCGCTTCCGAAAGAAAAGGCTCCTGAAATCCTTTTCTTTCGGAAGCTGCTCTCCGGTGTTCTCGACCCTGACAAACTCGACTATCTTAACAGAGACGCTTTTTTCTGCGGTGTCCCCTACGGAATTCAAGATACCGACTATGCGATCTCAAAGATGCGGCCTCACACCGGCAACGGTATTGCCCTTGATTTTCAGGGGCTAACGGCCGCGGAAAATATCCTTTTTTCCAAGTACCTTATGTACCGGAGCGTTTATTGGCATAAAACTGTCCGTATATCCACAGCAATGATTAAGAAGCCTCTGGTTCTTGCCTTTGAGGAGAGTAAAGTCAAACCTGAGGAGCTGTACTGGCTGGATGACAGTAGTTTTTTCAGAAAATTCACTGAGGACCGGTTCAGAGCTTTCCGGCTTATTCAACTTGTCTTAAGACGAAAGCTCTTCAAATCTGTATTTGAAACCGATTTTGATATAACCATTCCTCTGCATAAACGACTCGAAGACCTGAACGAACGTGCCCTCTTGGAACATCGAATTGTTGAAAAGCTCAGCTCCCGAGTGAATAGATCTATAACCCCCGAATCGGTGATAATAGACATCCCGGAGCCCATCTCTTTCGAAATTGACATCCCTATTCTCAAAGGAGAATCGTCTATTCCTTTTATGGAATCGGGGACCCTGTTCGACCGTCCGGTGGTTGAGGGATTTACAAAGACCCTGCGAAAAATAAGGATATTCGTCGAACCGGAAATTACAGAAGCTCTTGATGACTGGGCGGAGGTACTTCAATGGCTCAAATAAGACTACAGCGAACCTTTCCGAATTCCAATTAAATTCGTTGAAAATTATCGTCTAATTTGCTTGGGATTCAGTATTAATTGCGCAAAAAAAGCGATTCCATGCACTTATCCTTTATAAAGAAACAGGCTACAATTCAGGATCGTATAAAGGCAGTTCGATTGTGTTATTGGCTCGAACAGGACATTAAAGTTTTGATAGGCACCTTTACTTTCTCCGTGGGTTGCCTGGGTGTCCACCCTGATGTCTTTAATTCCCGGTTCTACCGCAAATTCTTTTTTGTCTCCCGAAACCAGAAGTTCATTGCCCAAAAGATCAGCGCCCCAGGTATCGGAAGAAGAATCGGTACAGTAAATGGCATATATGTGCTCTGAGCTGAAATTTTTAACCAACAAATAGCTATTTTCTTCCGAAAGAGGGTCTTCGCATGACGCGAGAATAAAGAGTAACCACTAATATGGGGAC
>JAGLYY010000368.1 GCA_023131935.1 Spirochaetales bacterium
ATTTTTCGTAGGTATAACCAATGAAAAGAGCCTGCGTTTGTTGTTTATGAGTTCAACAGTAAAATGCAGTGACAAACAGTTTCCCCGGGTAACTGCTCTTCTCGGCGAGGCCGCCAAAATTCTGGATTCAGAATATATCCCTGATATTTTTATTGCCCAAAGCCCGGTACTTAATGCTGGAGCCATTGGTGTAGATAAACCCTTTATTTCTCTGAACAGTGAGCTCGTTCGCCATTTTAGCGATGAAGAACTTCTATCGGTCATTGCTCATGAACTTTCGCATATTCTGAGCGGCCATGTTTTGTATAAAACCCTGCTCTGGGTTCTTATGAACATGGGCTTTATGCTGCTCCGGCTGCCTCTAAGTATGATTGTATTGATGGGCATTATCGCGGCACTACGGGAATGGGACAGGAAAAGCGAGCTCAGCGCGGATCGGGCGGCCCTTCTGGTAGTCCAGGACCCAAAGGTTCAATATCGCACGCTAATGAAGCTCGCCGGAGGGTTTCAAAGTGATCAAATGGATATTGATGAATTCTTCGCACAGGCAGATGAGTACGATGCCTACGGTAA
This sequence comes from Spirochaetales bacterium, assembly GCA_023131935.1. Taxonomy (GTDB): domain Bacteria; phylum Spirochaetota; class Spirochaetia; order JAGLYY01; family JAGLYY01; genus JAGLYY01. The sequence goes on from JAGLYY010000368.1 coordinate 574, forward strand.
TGTATTGGACAGTGTGTACAAAACATTAAACCTTCTCACCCAAAACCACCCACTTCCGGTTCTCCGGATAAATGATTTAAAACACTGGTATGATGAAGGAAGCTATTCAGAAATTCTCAAAGACAATTACCTACGAAGGGATGGAAGTGAGCAAGATGACATCAGAAAGGATTTTAAAGATGCGGCCAAACAATATGAGGAAGATCTAAAAAAGAGCCGGGACCCCCTGGCAAAAACCTTGAGCAATCTTGGTGAGAATGTAACAGAGGGAGTTCAGAATGCCGCAAAACAGGCGGAGGATTTCTTTAAGAATCTTTTTACTAAGTGAAGACATTAGAGTGTTCTTTTTGCCAAGAAAAAAGCATGACAGTAGGCTTACAGGGTGAAAGCCTACTGAAAGTACACACATATAGTGAACATGTTATACCGGCTGTTCGCCGGTAAAAGCAGAGTCGGTCACATCTCCCGCATCAGTACTACGAAGACCCTGCCACCCTGTTCTTTCTGAAACGCCTGCACTGCTCGAAAGCCAGACTTTTCCCATACCCGCAATGCCCGCTTATTGAACTCCGCCACCGTGACGCGAAATGCTGTTGGCGAAAATGTACGATGACCAAAATCCAGGACGGCTTTGACATACTTGAGACCATGCCCTTGTCCAGTCAAATCCGGACGCACACCCATGCCAATGTCGAGCGCTTTAACACTGTAATCACCGCCGGGTACCAATGCATCCGGGCCAAAGCAGCAATACGCTACAAGGTCTCTTCGCTCGTCGGTGATGGTGTAGTAGGCATTCCGCGGGTCAATAAAGACCCGTACGCTTTCCCCGGCAATGTCAGGGTTTGCGTTGTAGAGAGCATAATCTGCATCGTAACGCCAATTCAAGATGATCTGTGCATTGATTTCGTCCATTGGACGGAATGTGAAAGTCATTGCCCAGGACTCTTACCTTGCAGGGTTATAGTCACGTGGTAGAAATAGATAAATAATGCTGCCAATTATGCCGAGAACAACAATTATTATAACTCCTATTATACGCATATTATATGACAATCGGGGGTTTCTAATGCAATGAATTAATGACCAAATCCACGGGAAAAATAGTAAGAACATAACAAGCATAGTAACTGACATATTTTACTCCAATTTTTTCTAACTTGCCGGTATATTATGAAAATCACCGCAGTTTTGCAAGATTTTTGTAGGGATGTTGATGCAATTACCGCATTTACCCTGTTCTAATTAAAACACGAAGAATGCCGTCCACGCAGGCCGGAATCAGACATCCTCTATATACTCAACCCAGCGTTCAAACCATTCCTCCAGGGAAACTCCTGTCTTGGTAACAAAGGTTTCCTCAAAATCAGGGTCGTCGTAGATATCCATAAAGACTTCAATTCCAACTTCGCCGACTATATATTCAATGAGAGAGGCCTGAGTGATATACATTACTGAAAAATAGTTCTTTACAATATCTGCTTCATCAAGACTATAAAGTGATTTTTTAATGAAACTCCGATATTCTTCCCCCTGTTCCCAAAAATATTTAGCCCTATATTTTAAACTCTTTGGAATTGTGGAGGATACTCCGTCGTTTACTCTATATGCAGATAACTTGTTGTCGACATAAGTGGCGAGTCCTTCGTCCAGTCATTTGGTTTCAGCATGCGTTCTCTTTGTTAAGGCATGAACCAATTCATGTAAATATGGAGCCGATTGTTCGAGTATACCAGTTGCATACAGAATAATTTCTCCGCTTTGCTGAAGGTTAAACCGGCTATACTCATTTTTAATTGTTAGATGTATCGTATGAGATCTGACATCAGGAGGCAGAGTCCCTCCGTAAAGAAAATCAATAATATCGTAGTATCCCTTTATTACTAAATTCCTGAAATCCTGAACCTGTTCATCGGTCAGGACCCCTGTATCATAGTAGATAAATAGTTGTTCTTCCTCGAATTCTATTGATTTATCATACGCTTTTATTTCCTGAGAAAGACCATCCTGCTGATAAATAGCTCTTTCAAAAGCCCTATCCTCCTGACTAAGCTGGTTTAATATTTAATCAACTCGACCATTTCATTCTTTGTTTCCTTGCTTTCATCCTCTTCAGAGTTAGTGCAGGAAATAACAGAGATAATCAGAAGGAAGAAAAAGATATGCTTATAGTTCATAATAGAAGCAACCATCCTTTTTGTTTTACCCGATAACTATGGCCACCTTGCAATAAAGCCATAAAAATATCAATTACCCCCCACGTTTTAACCCTTCCTGGGGCAAAATTTATCAGCGTCGGTCTAACTCATTATCTCATAAGAATTTCTGTGCAGTGCGAAAGGCTCAGTAGTAATTCAGCACTGAGGTTGGCACTCCTCTTATATTGAGTGAAGCATTAATGTATGGTGGCTGATAGGGGGAGGGTCAATAAAAAGATAATCGAAAGACTGGAAAGCCCTTCTTTTAGAATTGATCATATCTTCGGATGCCGCATGAGAAGGCGGAAGGAAGTGCGGTATGATGTCCTGGGGCGTCGTGGTGGTAAATATAAAAAAGTACCGGTAAAAAGACAGGGGAGCAACGCTCCGCTTAAGTTAAAGGTCAAGGAAGTGAAGCTGAATGATGACCGGTATATCATATGTTATAACCCCGAGCAAGCCAGGAAAGATGCCGAAGACCGGAAAGCGTGAAGTAATACTTCAAATGAAGTACCAGACTTATTACCTTCGAACTGAACTTCGCGGAACTTGCTATGATGTATTAAGCGCCGCAGGTGCGGCTGTACCACCGCGTGTGCGGCATTAAGAAAGCTTTTGCTTCCAGATGAAATGTAGTGCCAAGAGATACATTTGTGAAGATAATTCCTTACTTAGTAAGCATTTATAAATTTGCACTGTAGAAGATGAGTTAAAGCTTTCCCGATCTCATGATGGCAATGACAAGCCAGAGGCCAAAAACAGCAGAGATTAAATACCCTGCTAAGCCGATGACGGGTAATCCAAAAATAGATGGCCCTTTATTTATATGAATGATCAATGACGAGCCAACGAGTAGAGCTGCAATGACAATGCTGAATGAAAGTCGATTACTCGATTTATCGAGATTTAAAATGAGGTTGTCAAGGCCCTGGTGTTCAAATTGAATATTTAATTTGCCGGATTTGATTTTGTTTATTATCAAGCGCAGCTCAAAGGGCATGTTCTTAAATAAGTAGCTGTAATCATCCAGGGCTTCAAGAAAGTCCCTTAAATTCTTTTTTGGATTGTATTTCTGGATGAGCAGTTCTTTCACAAAAGGTTCAGCGATACTGATGATTTCAAAATCGGGATAGAGGTTTTTACCGAGAGCCTCCACTGTAACAAGTGATTTAGTCATTAAAGAAAAATCTGGAGGAATCCTGATGTGGTGCTTCTGTATAATTTCTATGAGCTCGGTTAAAACCTTGCCTATCTTTATTTGTGAGAGCTGGATATTGTAATAATAGTTAATAAAATTTTTTATATCCCAACGAAATCCTTCTAAATTTTCTGAGTCCTCAATGACCTTGATATTAATAAGCGCCTTTATCAGCTTGTCAACATCTTTTTTTACGAATGCCAAAAGAGCATTTCCTATTTCTTCTTTCATCCTGCCATCGATGATGCCTATCATCCCGTAATCCAGAGGTGCAATAACATTGTTCTCCATGACAAGAATATTTCCCGGATGAGGATCCGCATGAAAAAAGCCGTAATCAAAGATTTGTTTTAATACCCAACCGGCACCGTTTATTGCAATAGTCTTTCTGTCCAGTCCCGCCGCGTCGAGTTTCTCCAGCTCCGATGCTTTTATCCCATCAATATATTCCATGGTAAGAACGCAATCGGAGGTCAATCCCCAATAAACCTTTGGTATGTAGACGTGCTCATCATTCTCAAAACGTTTTAAGAAGAGCTCAATATTTCGTCCTTCTCTAAGAAAGTCCAATTCATTGTGAATGCTTATTGAAAACTCTTTAACGATTTCCACGGGATTATAGGCTCTTATGTCGGGAATATGTTTTTCGGCAAGGGATGCCAGATCAAAGAGAATATCAAGATCCGTTTCAATTATGCTCCTGATGCCGGGCCTTTGGATCTTAATGGCTATCTCTTCATCGTTGAAAGTACAGGCGCGGTGAACCTGGGCAATTGAGGCAGCAGCTACCGGTTTATCGGAGAAAGATTTGAATAATTTATCCACTGGGGATTTCAACTGGGTCTGAATAATATCTCTTACCTGATGAATAGGGAAGGGAGGAACTGCATCCTGAAGTTTTCTGAACTCATTCGCGATACCTTCGGGAATTATATCGGGACGCAAACTCAGCATCTGGCCAAGCTTAACAAATGTAGGACCCAATTCTTCGCAGGCCAGTCTCAATCGTTCAGCCCGG
>JAGLYY010000369.1 GCA_023131935.1 Spirochaetales bacterium
TTCCCAAACACTTTAAACCTTTTTTACGTTTACCGCACAGGGACCTTTTTGTCCTTCACCTACTTCAAATTCGACCGCGTCCCCTTCATCGATATAGCCTTCTACTTCGTTTTTATGAACGAATAGATCACTCCCGCCTTCCTGTTCAATAAAACCATACCCTTTTGTGGAATTGAACCACTTTACCGTTCCTTTTGCCATGATAACCTCTTTAGCATTAGTATTGACGTATCCTACTACAGTTAGGCCTCAGTAGCAAGTATTCTTCTATTTGAAACGAAATTTCTTAAATCGTTCCCTTGACCGTATCATAAGACAGTTGTAAGATAATTTCAATCATACAGGTTCGGTATTAAAAACCGGATAATAGGGAAGCAGGTGCGAATCCTGCGCGGTCCCGCCACTGTAATGGGGTTTTGCTGTCAACACACCACTGTCCGACCACTAAATGAGAAGAAAGCTTCTCATTTAGTGGTCGGATGGGAAGGTAACAGCAATGATTCCCCTGAGTCAGGAGACCTGCCTGTATGGCATGCCCTTTATTGGTCTACGGTGTATAGACCCGGGTATGGATCGACTTTTCTTCCAAACACGTTGACCCATATCCACCACATTTTTATCAAGCGAGGTGATGGATATGAAAAGAATTTCCATCCTGCTACTCATCTTACTGATAGCTCCTGCAGCCGCTACCCTCTGGGCCGGCGGTTCTCAGGATGTCACGCCGGAAGTTTCTTCCGCGATTACCGTTACCGATACATACGGAAGAGTTGTAACCCTGGAAAAGCCGGCGGTTCGGGTCGTTTCAGTGGCCCCTAGTATGACGGAAACCCTCTTTGCCCTGGGGAAGGGGGATATTCTCGTTGGAAGGACCGAATACTGCGATTATCCCACGGAGACGCAGGAGATCAGCAGCATCGGCACACTAACAGAGCCGAACATCGAAGTGATCGCGGAACTGACTCCGGACCTGGTACTCGCATCCTCCCATTTCACAAAGGAAGCCCTTGAAACACTGGAAACTCTGGGAATCACTGTTGTGGTAATGAAGGAGGAGGTGAGCTTCGAAGGGGTATACCGTACCATTGAGGTAATCTCCCGACTGATCGGGGCTGAAGAGGAGGGAGATTCCCTCATCGGCACCATGCAGGCGACAGTGGAAGAGGTTACTTCGAAAGTTACTGGTGCGGAGAGACCCTCGGTCTATTACGTTATCGGCTTTGGTGAATGGGGAGATTTCACAGCCGGGGGTGATACTTTCATCAGCCAATTGATTGAGATGGCCGGAGGGACCAATGTTGCCGTGGATGTAATGGGCTGGTCATACAGCCTTGAGAAACTCATCGAGGCAGATCCCGATCTTGTAATCTGCTCGAAACATTGGGGGGCGAAAGATGGCCTTATCAGTGCCAACGGATACAAAGACCTGCCTGCGATCCTGGAGGGACGCCTCTTCGAGATCGATAACAACATGATTGATCGACAGGGCCCCCGGCTCGCTGATGGATTAAAAGCTCTGGCGATGATTCTCCATCCAGATCTTTTCTAGTCAGGAGGAAGAAGGCTGTAGGTGGATAGGC
>JAGLYY010000037.1 GCA_023131935.1 Spirochaetales bacterium
CCGGGAATATCAACCTTCTTACGCTCAATTTTAATGCCCTGCTTCTCAAGGTTTTCGACAATAGTCGCATTTGTAACAGAGCCAAAAAGTTTGCCGCTTTTTCCGGAAGGCATGGAGATAACAAGCTCCAGACTCTCGATTTTTTCTTTCAGGGAAAGGGCGTTCTGCCTCTTTTCCTCTTTCCGTTTCTCAATTGCCGCGTGACGTCCTTCAAACATAGCTATATTTGCCTTGTTAAAAAGTACAGCCATGCTATTCGGAATGAGGTAGTTCTGGGCATAACCGGGAGTCACCTCCCGAACATCACCCTCCTCACCGAGATTGTAAACGTCCTTATTCAATATAACCTTCATAGTGCTCTAGCTCCTTTTAAGTTCTCTGTAATGGATCCAGATTTCCGATGCTCCCAACCCAGGTAACCCCACCACAACCACCAGGTTAAGCCATGGTGCCATAAGCAGAAAGACCAAGAGAGCAGGTACCATCACTCTAATCCCCCGGGGTATATTATATTTACCCCCGAAGTAGGAAATCACTCCTAATCCCTGGAGGCCGTAAATAAACAGCATGATGAAACCGACATTCCAGAAGGGATAGCCGAAAACACAGATACCGAAGATGACATCCAGGAAAATCCCAGTCCAGGGCAGCAAAAGACCCCAGATCATTTTGTCCGGAAGCCTGAAATTTTTAAGCTTAAAGGAATCCTGTCTGATTCTTTTCCTGTGTAGTGTAGTACCGATCCACCAGTTCGCCGTTAATATAGCGAAGAAGGTAAACAGATAATTCCTCTTGAGAAGGTCAATCATGACCAACGCAAGTTCATCAGGATCTATACCGATCAGCCCCGGATCAGCCCCTTGAGTTAATACCAGGATAGCATCCTCGATCTGGATCCGAAAAAGGGAGAGGATTTCCTCGTTCCCGAAAAGGTACAGGATGATCGGCACACTTAAAATACCGATAATCCCTGTGGCTAAAAGCAGCCGGTATAACGTGCGTTTAAACGGGATACGTTCCCAGAACAGTACCGCGCCCCCCAATAAGAAGATCGCGGCAAACAAGGTTTCAATATTCAGCAAGGCTTCTGATAATCTTAATCCGCCCTTCTGGAAAACCATAATTCTGATGACAACCCCTGCAAGCATCCCCAGGGATCCCCGGAGATAGGCCTGAAATCCCTTTCTCTCCGCAAGAATGAGCAGAGGAACGAGGAAAAAGGCGGAAAACAGACCGGTAATATACAGCACAAAGGCCGCTATCATCAGTCCCGCAATTTCTCCCCAGGTGGATTTCATAAACACGTTATTCATATACCGTCTACTGATTATTTCTTGGTGTAAGGCAGGAGTGCAATGACTCTTGCCCGTTTTATTTCCTGGGAAAGGACACGCTGATGCTTTGCACAGGTACCGGTAATCCTTCTGGGAAGGATTTTCCCCCGCTCGGTGATAAAACGCCGGAGAGTATCGGGTTTTTTATAATCTACCTTCAATCCCTGAGTACAGAACTTACATACCTTTTTACGGAACATACCGCGACGTCCGCGAAAGGAACCGCCTCGGGGTCTGTTGTCCCTGTTATCACGGAACTCTCTTTCTCTGGGTTCGCGTTCACCCTCTTTGGGTGCGTGATCACCCTCTTTGGGTTCGCTTACTTCTTTTTTTTCTTTCTCTTCTTTAATTTCAGCTGCTCCTGCTTCCGTTTCAACGGCAACAGGTTCTTTTTCGTTATCTACGGATTCCATAGCTACTACTCCTAATGGTTAAAATGGGATATCGTCTTCGAATTCCTGGGGCGGGGCATCGTTTCTGTGTTGAAAAGACTGACCGGTGGTTTCAGAATTCCCGGAACCGGAGGATTTCCGGTAACTGCTTCCACCGCTATTGGAGTTATTAGGGTAATTGGACGCACTGCCTCCACCAAGAAGCTGAAGGTGATTCACATTGATCTCTACCTTACTCCGCTTCTGCCCATCCTGTTCCCACCGATTCTGCCGAAGTTCGCCTTCAATCGCGACCTGTTTCCCTTTCGTGAGATATTGATTGACTGCCTCTGCTTGTTTTCCCCACAGGGTGAGATCGAAAAAGCTTGCCTCTTCGCTCCACTGATCCCCTGACCTCTTACTTCGGTTCACTGCGAGGGAAAATTTCGATACGGCAGTTCCTGTGTTGGTGTACTTGAGCTCCGCGTCACGGGTAAGCCGCCCTACCAGAAAAACCTTATTAATATCACTGGCCATACCGTTACCCTTTTATTTATTAATGTTTCGAACAAACAGATACTTGAGCACATCTGAGGAAAGTCTGAAGTTTTTCTCCATCTCAAGGATCTTATCGGGTTCCACTTCAATATCAAAATAGAGGTAGTGTCCCTTCGATTCCTTCTTTACCGGATAAGCGAGCTGTCGTACGCCCCAGTCATCCTCCTTGAGCACCTTCACATCGGCGCCGGAGAATTCCTTGTCTATCAGCTGCTTTCCTCTTGCATAGGTATCTTCCTCGGATCGGAAGATAAAAGTAGCCTCATACTTTCTCATAGTTCCTCCTTGTGGACTAACTTTGTTACGATCCAGCCCCGAACGGACTGGATAAAGAGGTCAGCGTAAATTACCACAAGGTCCCTTACGATGTCAAGAGAACAGGAAGAATGGCCGATGATAAAATAACCTATGTCAAAGCAAGTTAATTATGGCGACAATCTTTTTTTTCTCCAGGATATGGTCCGTGTTCTCAAAAACGGCCTGACTCTCGATATTGACTCCGCTTATTTCCTGGATAAGGTCGTAGAGGACCTCCTCTTTATTGATACTGCTTTAAGCAAGATCTTTGCAAAGCTTAAAGAAAACACTCACCTGATCGAGAGGAATGAGTACTTACGAAGCCTTATGCTGGCAAAAAGCGGTTTCTCTGACCTTCTTGAGGACCTCGCGGAATCTAAAATTGGCCGGGATTTCAATCTCGAACTTTTTCTTGAGAAATTTCGTAAGATTATTACTCAACACAGACAGGACATTAATGAAATTCAAGATCTATTAAGCACTGAAGAGGATTCTATTCACACTGGAGAGGTAGTTTCCGGAGAGGAAATCGCTTTTCTCCTGCAGGATGAGATTCACGATGACTAACCGGTAGATAGGCTGTAGGGGGGAAGGCTATTAGACTGTAGGCTATTAGACTGTAGGCTATTAGGCTTTGAGAGGTCAACCCATATATTTCCTCTCTGGTTTCCTGTGCTCACGCACAATTCCCTCCCGCCTATCCTACCTAATAGCCTATAGCCTATCTACCTACAGCCTACCATAGGTTGTGAATTCTTTCGACGAAGGGTATTATAGCCTGACAGAATAATATCAACACCTGGAGGCATTATGTCGTCTGAATATATCCTGGCGGGAGACGTAGGGGGAACCAATACCAACCTTGCCATTATGAAACGGCAGGGAGAAAAGTTTTCAATCCTCCTTGAGCATGTAACCCCCTCGGCTGAGGTTAAGGATTTTCTGGATCCTTTGAAAGCCCTGATCAACGAAGGAAAGACCCGGGGGATAACTATTGATCTTTGCAGTATCAGTGCGGCAGGGCCCATAAAGAATAATACCTGCCAGATGACAAATGCCGATTTTTTTATTGATGGAGGATTCATTGAGAGAGAAACAGGAATAAAAACCCTCCTTATCAACGATTTTATTGCCGTCAGCTATGGCCTGCCCCTTCTGGATGTTGAAGATGAAAAACAAATCCTGAAAGTCCCCCACCCTGGGGGGCTCTATCCCAAAGGAAACGGCATGGTCAGGGTGGTTGTAGGCGCTGGAACAGGACTTGGTATGAGTACACTTGTTCATGTGCATAACACCTACGTTGCCCTTCCCGCTGAGGGAGGCCATGTGGACTTTGCCCCCTGGGACGATGATACCTGGAAGCTGAAACAGTATGTGGCAAAAGAGATCGGTGATGCTCCCGGAGCGGAACTGCTTATCTCCGGCAGCGGTATCGCCCGGATTTTCCGCTTCCTTGTAGAAAAAGAACAGGCCGTTTCGGAGCCGGGAATCCAGGAAATTCTCTCAAGTCCCGGGGACAGGCAACCTGCCATGGTATCATCCTCCGATCACCCTCTTTGTAAAAAGGCCATGGAGTTCTTTGTCCGTCTTTACGGGAGATACGCCAGCAACCTCGCTCTGACTACCCTGCCGACGCGGGGTTTGTATCTGGCCGGTGGAATTGTCACCAAAAACGAAAAGATATTGCTTCAGGATGATCTCTTTATTAATGCCTTTGAGCAGAATTATAATTCATTGGCGGGAGCTCTTCTCAAAGATATCCCGGTCTATATCATCAGGGACTATTCAAAATCCCTCTACGGTGCCGCGAACGCGGCTGTATACCTCCTCCTCCTCCTGTAAGGAGTGAAGGAGAGAAGGAGTGAAGGAATGAGGAAAAAGCAGGGTGAATTAAAGAAAAGTCTTGGTAGTTTTGACGTTTTCAGCATCGCCAGCGGCGCTATGATCAGTTCCGGCCTTTTCATCCTCCCCGCCATCGCCTTCACCAAAACGGGCCCGGCAGTCATTCTCTCTTATCTTCTCGCCGCGATCTTTGTAATCCCCGCGATGTTTTCCAAGGCAGAGCTCGCAACGGCAATGCCAAAATCGGGTGGAACATACTTTTTCGTTGACAGGAGCCTTGGGTCCCTTTTCGGTACCTTTGCCGGACTTGCAAACTGGTTTTCACTCTCCTTAAAAACCTCATTCGCCCTTGTAGGGATCGGTGTTTTCATAGCCCCCCTGATCTCAGACTCTCCGGAAATGGTAAAGATTGTCGCAATTGGATTTGCTCTGTTTTTCGCGATTCTAAATATATCAAGTATAAAACATGGGGGACGGTTTCAGATCGTTTTTGTAATGACACTGATATCCCTTCTCCTCTTTTTCATTTTCTCCGGGATCCGATCCATCCGGATCGAACATTTTACCCCCTTTGAACCTTTCGGCCCCATGTCGGTGTTCTCGACAGCTGGTATGATCTTCATCTCCTTCGGAGGGCTTACGAAAATTGCCTGCGTTGCCGAAGAGGTGAAAAAACCGGGAAAATCAATTCCCCGGGGAATGTTTTCCGCCTTCTTCGTCGTGACTCTATTATATGTTCTGGCAGTTTTCGTCACCGTCGGCGTTCTCCCGGGTAGTGAATTCAGCGCGACTCTTACCCCCCTCTCAACTGCGGCAAACAGGTTCCTGGGAAAACCAGGTTTTTTTGCGATGGAGATTGCGGCTCTCCTCGCTTTTCTGACAACGGCAAATGCCGGAATCATGGCTGCATCAAGAGACCCTATGGCAATGTCAAGGGACAATCTGTTACCCGGATTTTTCTCCAGGATCAATATAAAAACAGGTACTCCGGTTTTATCGATACTTTTCACCTCTTCCATGATGATCCTCTTCATCACTGTCCTCGACCTCGAGCAGCTCGTAAAAGTTGCCTCCACGATGAAACTCCTTCTCTTCACCATGGTGAATATCGCCCTGGTCTTCATGAGAGCAAGCCGTATGAGCAGTTATAAACCGAAATTCCACGCCCCCCTTGCACCCTACCTTCAGATAGCCGGGGCTATCGTGTATATCATCCTGATCTTCAATATGGGGAAGCTTCCTCTTATCATGACCGGTGGGTTCTTTCTCTTTGCGACCGCCTGGTATCTGCTCTATTCAAAGCGGAGGATCAATAAAGATTCCGCGCTGCTCCGTGTAGTCGAACGTATCACCTCGAAGGATATCCGCTCCTCGGGCCTCGCGGAAGAGCTCCGGGAAATTCTCATTAAACGGGATGACATAATTGAGGACCGGTTCGACACGATTATCAGGGAAGCCCATATTTTTGATATAGAGGGAAAGGCCGATCTTGAAGACCTCTTCGACGCTCTTGCTGATGGGTTATCCCCCCGTCTTGGAGTCCCGAAAGAAGAGATCATAACCCTGCTCCGTGAGAGAGAAGCCCAATCAACGACGGCAATCCATCCGGGACTGGCGATACCCCACATTGTAGTGGACGGCACCGGCCAGTTTGATATCATGGTAATTCGATCGAAAGAGGGCATTTTCTATGGTGAGGGGATAGCTCCGGTACATATCGTTTTTGCCCTTGCGGGATCCAGGGATGAACGGAATTTCCACCTCCAGGCCCTTATGGCTATCGCTCAGATCGTGCAGAATCCCGACTTCTTCAACAACTGGGTAAAAGCGGATTCAACAGAGGATCTGTTGAATCTTATTCTCCTGGCTGAAAGATCGAGGAGGGGGGATGTTTAATTCAGGCCGTCCCTTAACTTAATCCCACTGAATCGAGGCTGTCTTTAGCGCTATATATGGTGTCTTCATATTCTAATACCACTATATACAGCGCTCTAATTTATTACTATTAGTTACCGGACAGCCTCAATTCGTGATACAAAAAAGGGTGCCCCTGCCTGCCAGGCTTTCGGGACGACCCTTCATCTTCGATCCTAATGGGTAGATCAGATATTATCCGGCAATAATCGCTTCAACCGGACATACCTCAACACACGCGCCGCAATCGGTGCAGAGTTCAGGATCGATCACTCTGATATCGTCCTTCTCACTGATTGCTTCAACCGGACACTCAGGTTCGCAAGCGCCGCAATTGATACATTCACTGGTAATCTTATAAGCCACGAAGATCCTCCTGATACTAAAAATTAAGGAAAACTATAAAGTATAGTTCTCAATAACACAAGATAAATCTACAGAAATCGTAATTATTCAGGCCCATCTACCTGAACAGTAACTAACTGTGTTTCATTTAAAAGACAGGCTATTTCTTCTTATGTCTGTTTTTTCTCAGTTTCTTTTTTCTCTTGTGAGTGGCAATTTTATGCCTTTTCCTCTTGCGTCCGCAGGGCACTGTCTCACTCCTTCATTAATAGATTCATCTATATTCTTCATTCTTCTTTTAATGGAAAACAAATGAGATTATCACCATCATTTGCTTTCAAGTCAAGGGGTTAAAATGATTTGATTGTTGAAAGAGGAGGTTTTAGTATATTATAGTATAAAAACATGGAAAACCTTCGCAATGAAATTACTTTGCACTACTCAGATCCTGCAATTGAGGAGCTCCTTAAAGGTAATCAGCAGGACCGGGTAAATTATACTCTCCACTTCAATCAGAACGAGGAAATCTTCCTGAAACTCGACCGGGATTTCGTTGTCCCCTCATTTCCTGTTCACCATGATGTAAAGAATTCAAAGCCCTCAGAAAATTATAGAAAAGCCTTAAAACAGGTTATCCAGCAGCTTATTACTATTTCCCCCGGTGTTTTTATGGGTCTTTCCCACTATTTTGATCCTGCTGAGATCCTGAAACCGGTGTTTTTCCAACTTTACCGGGTGGCAAACCGGCACTACCTCTATTTCATGCGTCTTGACCTTTTGTTCCGTACTCACGAAGCCAGCCTGGAAACAAGAGGAGATAATGACCGAACGCCTGCCTATCGTACACGGAATCTTTTCCTCGAGGGAGACCTCATTCCCCTTGATAAAGTGATTGTTTCGGAGGGAAAAATCCAGGCATTCCATGTGCACCAGATCATTCCCAATACCTGGGTAGGGGAAACAGGCCGTGGTTATCTTGTACAGGGAATCTGGATGGATCATGAATTGACTAAATACTTCTCCAAACTCTTTGTCCCCCGTGACAGAAAAATCTACCCTTATTATCCCTTTACCTGTAAATTTCGGACAATCTGTCACACCCCCTTTCACTTCGATCCTGAAGGGAGAAAACAACACCTTCCCCACCTCCACAGAGCACTCGATTTCCTCGTCCCCCGTATCTCGATGATACAGAGCACCCTGAAGGGTTCTTCCTTCTCTCTGAAGGATCCCACCTTTCTTTCGATGAAAAAAGAGGTCCCTTCCCTCTGGAATAGAGTATGGGATCCTATTACAATCCATATGTATTTGAATGCCCAGGACATGAAGGAGTTTCTTCTTGAAGAAATCTGACATCAGAGGGATGAAGGTCACTATTATGGGCCTTGGTCTTCACGGGGGCGGTCTCGCCTCCGCCCGGTTTTTTGCCTCCAATGGCGCTGAAGTGACGGTAACCGACCTTAGGTCAAGGGAAACCCTCGCGCCAACCCTTGATTCTCTTAAGGATTACAACATTCTCTATACCCTTGGGGAGCACCGGAAGGAAGATTTTTTTAATTCCGATTTGGTTATTAAAAACCCCGCGGTCCCCGCAACATCTCCATTTTTAAAAGAAGTAAGACAGGTTGAAACAGACATATCTATTTTTCTGCGCCTCACCCATAGGCCGGTTTTCGGCATTACCGGCAGTAAAGGGAAATCCACAACCTCATCGGCGATTCACGCAGCCCTCCTTCCCCGATACCCTGGAGCAAAACTGGGAGGTAATATCACAGTGTCCCCCCTGACCTTCCTCGAGGAGGACTCAGAAGATCCGGTAGTCCTGGAGTTATCCTCCTGGCAGCTTGCTGATCTACGGGGAATGGGACTTCTTGCCCCTGAGATCGCTATTATCACCAATATCCTCCCGGATCACCAGGACCGATACAACAACATGTTTTATTATGTGGAGGACAAAAAGGTAATCTACGAAAACCAGGGGCGTGGTGACTGGCTGCTTTGTAATTTTGATCAGGAATGGGGACAGCAGTTTTACCAGGAAGCACGAGGGGAGACTTTTTATTTCTCTGAATCTCCCCTTCCGGAGGGGATTGATGGCGTGTTTCTCCAGGAGAAACGGGGAATACTACGGATAAAAGGGACTGAACAGCAGATTCTGCCGGCGAATCTTTCGCTTAAGGGTGAACATAACCGTTTGAATCTCCTCTGTGCCGCGGCAGCATTGTATCTCTTCGGCCTCGATCCTGAAAAAACTGCCCGTGAACTTGCCCGCTTCAAAGGGATCGAACACCGGATGGAATTCGTAAGGAAATACAGGGGGATAACCTTTTACAACGATTCAGCTGCTACAATCCCCGAGGCAACTCTTTCAGCTGTTCGCAGTTTCACAACACCCCTCAGGCTTATTATGGGAGGGACCGATAAAGAACTGAATTTTCAATGCTTGAAAGGAGCAGCGAATGAACCGCGACAGATATACCTCCTGGATGGATCTGCCCGGGAGAAGATCAAGACAGTTCTTCGAGACGCGGGAGTGACCTGGAAAGGACCCTTCAGCTCCCTGAAAGAGGCCTTTGAATCAGCTGTGCGTGATGCTTCAAGAGGAGATTCGATAATCCTTTCCCCCGGATGTACATCCTTCGGTATGTTTTTAAATGAATTTGACCGCGGACGACAGTTCAAAACTCTCATTGAGGAATTGTAGTATCACCCCCATTCTCTGTGTGCTCTGTGGCTTCTTTTCTTTAAAAG
>JAGLYY010000370.1 GCA_023131935.1 Spirochaetales bacterium
CTAATAGCCTAATAGCCTACAGCCTTCTTCCTCCTGCCCCCTAGGGGATAACAATGGCACTGAAAATAACACAGAAAGCTGTACCAGCAGTCCTTCTCCTTGTCCTGCTCTGTCTCATGATTATTGCAAGCACAATTGGCAGCGCGAATATTCCACTTTCCGATGTCGCGCGAATCGTGATAAGTCCGATTTTCCCGGGTGCCGATGATGGTGTTAAACAATCATTTAAGATTATCATCCGGATGGTCCGGCTCCCACGGGTCCTGCTATCGGTCCTTGCGGGTATGGGTTTAGCGATCAGCGGTGCTGTCTTCCAGGGAATCTTTAGGAACCCCATGGCAAATCCCTATATCCTGGGTGTCTCTTCAGGTGCAGCCTTCGGGGCAACACTCGGAATGATCCTGGGTCTGCAAATCACTTTTCTGGGAGTCGGAGCGGTCCCGCTCTCAGCATTCATAGGGGCAATTGGCGCTTCCCTTCTCGTGTACATACTTTCGGGGGGTGGCAAATCGGTAATGCCTTTGCTCCTGTCAGGTATCGCCCTTGGTTTTTTCCTGACTGCCCTTATGTCCCTCCTCATGTACTTTAACAGAGACCAGCTTGAAAGGATTGTTTACTGGTCAATGGGCAGTTTCAATGCAGCAAACTGGACAAAAGTAGCCTTAACGGCCCCGGTTATCCTTTCGGGAGGCATCGTTATCCTCTTTTTCGCCCGGGACCTGAACCTGATGGTTTTAGGAGATGATACTGCCCGCGGACTTGGTATCCCCGTGCGGTATTCCCGGATCATATTTCTCCTGACCTCTACCATCATCACCGCCAGCGCGGTATCAGTGAGCGGGATAATCGGCTTTGTCGGACTCATCATTCCTCATATCATCCGTATCATTACCGGACCTGATCACCGCACACTCATCCCGAACAGCATGCTTGCCGGCGGTATTTTCCTTCTCCTTTCCGATACCCTGGCACGAACTGTCCTCTCTCCGACGGAAATCCCTGTAGGAATAATCACCTCTCTTGCGGGAGCGCCCTACTTTCTCCTGCTCCTCTACCAGAGGAGAAAGCAGTTTATATGAGTAATCCTTCAATAATCTCAATAAAAGATCTCAATTGGAGTTACAACGGCCGCCAAGTGCTTAAAACTATCTCCATGAATATAAAACCGGGAACTTTCACTGGAATACTGGGCCCCAATGGCGCGGGCAAAACTACCCTATTAAAACTGATCTTAAGGCTCCTTTCACCGGAGAAGGATTCGGTACTGATAAATCAACGGGATGTCCTCTCCTTTTCCCGTAAAGAACTCGCCAGACATGAGGCCCATGTGCCTCAGAGTACGAAAATTGATTTCGATTTTACTGTCCGGCAGATTGTTCTGATGGGCAGGTCTCCCTATCAGGGAAGATTTGACCGGGAAACGAAAGAGGACCGGGAAATTGCCGAAAGAGCGATGAAACAGGCCGGGATCTTTTACCTCAAGGATAAGCTCATTACACGCTTAAGCGGCGGAGAAGGCCAGCGTGTAATAGTTGCCCGGGCCCTTGCCCAGGAACCGGAGCTCCTCGCCCTCGACGAGCCGACAAGCCACCTTGATATCCATCATCAGATAAGAATTCTCTCCTTAATACGTTCTTTAAGCCGAAAGAATAATTTAACCGTCCTTGCGGTGCTTCACGACATCAACCACGCCCTGGAATACTGCGATTTCCTCTTTCTCCTCGACGAGGGGACAATCTACAAGACAGGTTGTCCGGAGGAGGTAATAACACCACGGGTGATGAAAGAAATATATGGCCTTGATGTTCAAATCGCGAAAAACCCCTTTACCGGTAAACCTTATCTTATTCCGGAATATGAGTAAGAAATCGATAAAATGAGGATAGAAGGATTATGAGAACACTCGTTACGGGTGGAGTAAAATCGGGTAAGAGTTGGTATGCCCTGAAATGTTCCGGCGAAATGAAAGGGGACAAAATCTTTCTTGCGACTGCCACAGCCTTTGATTCTGAGATGGAAGAAAGGATCAAACGACACCAGGAAGAACGGGGGGCCGGGTTCATTACCATTGAAGAGCCAATCAATATCGACCTCCACAGCGGGGACAACCTTCTCCTTGACTGTGTTACCATGTGGATGAATAACCTCTTTTATTATGGGAGGGAGGATGAGTGGGAAGATATTCTCAGATCTTTCCTGTTGAACCTCGGGGAGAACATCATCATTGTAACAAATGAAGTGGGACTTGGGAATATTCCCCCGAACCCTCTCACCCGCAGATATAACGAGTATCTCGCCAAAGCCAACAGGATGTTAGCCGAAGCCATGGACGAGGTGATCTTCATGGTATCCGGACTTCCTATTTTCCTGAAGGGGAAAGAGGAATGAAACTGGCCCTCCCCTCCTTCGTAATCCCGGGGACCTACCTGGAAAATGTAGAGTATATCGCCGGGATTAAAGAGGTACAGGCAATTGAATTACTGTTTTTCCAGTTTGACAGAGATTCCATTGAATTGTTTCGCCGGGAAAAAGAGGAAATAAGAAAATACAGGGACAGGTTCACCTTTACACTCCACATGCCCGATTCTCCTATCCCGGAACATGAGAAACTCATAGAACTTACCGCTGACCTGGTCGAACACTTTGTAATCCATCCCCCTGTACTAAAGGACCTGGGTAACGGCAGCTTTTCCAATGGACCGATTAAGAACCTATTCCGGGTTCTTGAGAAATGGAGAAACCGGTATGGCAACCGATTTCTATTGGAAAATCTTGTCGAACTGGATTTATTTAAAGAGGCAGCCGCGTCAGATATCCCTCTGTGTCTTGATACAGGACATCTTCTGCTGCGGGGACAACATCCTGTAGAGATATTTATGGAATACAAGGACCGTATCGAAGAAATTCATCTGCACGGGATCGCGGGGAAGAAAGATCACCAGGTTTTCGACAAAGAGGAACAGTGGTTTCAGAAACTTCTCCCCTCCTTGAAGGGATTTGAGGGGATTCTCAACATTGAAATTTTCCAGGAAGAGAAGTGTAGAAGTGTTCTTCCCTTCGTGTCAGATCTCATCCGGAATTAAACAGTAATTATTCAACCCCTATAAATGAAAAGGAGAATTTTATGAGTGATATTCAAAAGAAAATGCGGTTTCATCTCGACAACCTGACAAAACCGGTCGGAAGCCTGGGAGTACTGGAAGAAATTGCCCTGAAACTCGCGGAAATCCAAAAGAAGGTCCCCCCGACTATCGGGAAAAAGGGAGTGTTCGTCTTTGCCGGCGATCATGGGATAACCGATGAGGGAGTCTCTCTCTACCCGAAGGAGGTAACCTTCCAGATGGTCCTCAATTTTCTCTCCGGTGGCGCTGCAATCAATGTATTGTCCAGATCTTGCGGATTCGATGTTTCCGTCATTGATTCAGGTGTTGCAGCTGATTTTTCTGAAGGAGAAATCATAGACAGGAAGGTGGGCTATGGAACTGCCAATTTTTCGAAAGAAGAGGCTATGTCACAGGAAGAACTTACAGCCTGTCTTTCTCATGGGAAAGCCCTGGCAGAAAAAGCATCTGAAGATGGGTACAACCTAGTGGCTATCGGTGATATGGGGATCGGAAACACAAGCTCTGCCGCGGCCCTTTGTCTCGCGGGGGGACTCACTAACGGGATTATCGATAAGGGAACGGGAATCAGCGATGAGACCCTTCTGCATAAACGGAGTATCATCGAGGCGGCAATAGAAAAGCACAGCCCCTTTCAGGGAACAGAGGAGATCATGAGAAAAGTAGGCGGCTTTGAATTGGCCACAATCACCGGTTTTATCCTGGGGCTGAAAGATAGAAAAATAGCCTGTGTTATTGATGGTTTCCCAGTGTCTGCCGCGGCATACATGGCTTATCTCATGGATAATTCGGTTACCTCTTACCTGTTTGCGGGACATGAATCAAAGGTCACCGGGCACCGGAGGATACTGGATACCCTCAGCCTGAGACCGATAGTCAAACTTAACATGCGCCTGGGAGAGGGGACCGGGGCGGTAATCGGAGGTTTTCTCATTGAGCTCGCGGCAAAAACCGCTTCAGAGATGGCCTCCTTTGAGTCCGCGGGAGTTGCAAAAAGTGAAAACCTTGAAGAAAATTACTGATTCCTTCTGGACAAGCTTCGGGGTCCTCTCAAGAATTCCAGGGAAGAAGCATTATAATCCTGATTTTTCCCTCTTCGGTTTCTTCCTGCCCCTCATTGGAATCCTTGTTTCCCTTATAGTCGCGGGGACTTTTTCCATCCTTTCTCCCCTTCTTCACGGAGTTTTTACCTTAGGTGCCGCTATCCTCTTTATCCAGTATCTTCTTTTCAACCTTTTCCATTTTGATGGGCTCCTTGATTCTGCCGATGCCCTCTTCTACAACACCTCAAAGGAAAAACGTCTTACGATCCTCCGGGATGTCAATGCTGGTTCCTACGCTCTGTTTACGGGAGTTCTGTATATTTTTCTCAAACTACACTATCTGATATCGGGAACCGAATTTCTATTAGCAGTGAAACCCTTAGACCCTATTGTCATGGCGGTCCTTTTTTCATATCCCCTTTCAGGAAGAATAGCTGCCGGAATTGTCCCCATCATTCTAAAGCCCGCCAGGAAAGAGGGGATGGGTTCTCTGTTATCAAAGTACCGCTTTCTTCCCTTCCTTTTCGGAACAGGTATTGCACTGTTTCTGAGTTTGGGATTCGTCTATTTCCGGATATTCTCTCACCGCGGTGAGATCTCTCCTTTTGTTTTTCTGCCTTTCCTGGGAGCTGTCCTTTCCGGACTGATTGTATCGCTCCTCTACAAAAAGTTAGTTGGAGGATTTACCGGTGATGCCCTCGGCCTTTCGGTGGAATTAGGAGAATTGTTTCATCTTGCCTGTTTTGTTGAGCTTATTGGAAGGGGAGTATTGTAAAGATGCATGGCGGGAATATCAGGGAGCTCTCCGAAAAAATGTCGGTCCGAGATGAAGAGATACTCGATTTCAGCGCCAACATCAATCCTCTCGGGTTCCCATCCTGGATACGATCAGTAGTCAACAGAACACTCGAAGGAATCCAACACTACCCGGACCTGGAACAGATTGAGCTGCGGGAAGCGGCCGCGAAACATTTCTCCCTCCCAATTGAGGAGATAATCGCGGGAAACGGAGCAAGCGAACTGATCTCTCTGCTCCCCTCAGTACTCAACCCGGACCAGGTAATTATCCCTGTCCCCGCTTATACCGAATATGATAAGGCATGCAGAGGAAAAAAGATTATCCATTTTCACCTTCAGGAAAAAGACAATTTTTCTTTTGATACTTCCCGTTTTCTGGAAGAGCTCCGGAATCACCGGGGCAGAAGTCTTATCTTCTTAGGTCAACCGGGGAACCCTACTGGAAACACCATCTTAAAAAGAAATATGATTCAACTGGCAGAAGACAATCCTTCAGCCTGGTTTTGTATTGATGAGTCTTTTGCCGATTTTCTCCCTGATTATACCACTCTCGGTACGGCGAAGAACTCAAATATCATAATCATCCGGTCTCTCACAAAATTCTACGG
>JAGLYY010000371.1 GCA_023131935.1 Spirochaetales bacterium
GAACATCCCGCGAAGGAAACAATCGACGCCTTGAGGGCTGTGTTCAATAATTCTCAAATCCCTGTCGGAGAAATCACCTGGGGACGGGAAGAACTGCATGAAAGATAGATATTTTCTGGACACCAATATCCTGGTATATGCCCATGATTCCCAATCAAGTGAAAAACGTGAAATTTCCCAGAAACTGATCTTCGAAGGTATACGATCGGGGTTGGGAACAATTTCTTCACAGGTCATTTCAGAATACTATGTGACTATGGATAAGAAATTTAAGCTTCCTTACTCCAATATACTACACATCATTCACCAATTAGGATCACTTTCGAATATCGAAATCACCTATGCAATGACAGTTCGATCAATCGAACGTCACAAAGCTCATACAATATCATACTGGGATTCATTGATCATTGAAGCAGCCCTCCAGGATGGATGTACGACTCTTTATTCTGAAGATATGAATAATGAACAGATAATCGATGGAATCAGGATCATCAATCCTTACAAAGCCCTTAACCAGGAACAACCATGAACACCCGTGGTTCCAACCCCTCATTTATCTGAATACAAAAAACGGCAATCATATTGACACTCTACCGCCCTGTTCAGTAGTATTCACCTATGCTGTTTCTTGGACACGTCACATCCCCGAATTTTCCCATGTTCCAGCCTGCCGGGATAATTTTACGTACGGGGATCAGCGCAGCCGATCCTGATTGAACAGGACCGTTAGTGAAGGATTTTACAAGCCCCGCGTACGCGGGGCTTTTTTTATTCGGTTCAGCCGAATACACAGGCTGCATGGGCGAGCAGCAAGCGAAGCGCGCGACCAGCCCCGTCTGCTTGCTGCGGGGATGAAGGCTATTCCAGTCTATCTCTATTATTAATCCCACTGGAACAAGCTTTGCTGCCGCATTATAGAACGAAGATACCTCGGAGCTCGGTTGCTGAGCGGAGTCGAGGTATGCTCCGTGGTTCTTCATTTAACCAGGAGGAGATCATGAAAAAGGTTGAAGCTGCGGGTGGATTGCCGATACCCGAACGATACCTGCCGCTCTGTTTGTGACGGGAGTCATCGCGTTGCTTCTATTATTTCCGCTGACTTTCTATATGAGGCGGAAGAAGTACCTGTAGTACCTTCATTAATAATGAGAAGAAGAGGGAAAACCACCAGTCAGGATTTACCGGCAGGGCTGTATATCCAAAGCGTCATTATTGGTTATCTGAGTCACCCCTTCCGGTCTCTACGCGAACTAATGCATCGAGATGAAATTCTATAGAGTAACGTATTTGTTAAGTGCTTTTTCTTTAGATAGTGCCAAATTTTAAGATTATTATTGGATATATGGATATAAATAGTTTAGCCTTTTAGAGAAATGCGGAATTCTACTATATGCATGTTTGCTATTTTCCTCTTCCTGAACAGCGCGTTGGCGCATACGCAGGAAGAATTGGCAAAACGAGCGCTTATTTTAGCTTCCTACCACACGGATCATGAATGGACTGACAATCTTGTGGAGGGTATAGAGGATTTCCTGAATGCCGAGTTCCTGAATAATATAAAACTGTACATCGAGTATATGGATACCAAGAAATACCCTGCCGATGAATATCTTCAAAAATTGTACGAGGTTTACAAATATAAGTACAATGAAGTTGAGTTTGATGTAATCATAAGCTCTGATGATAACGCGTTTAATTTTCTCAGGAAGCACCAAGATGAGCTATTCCCTGACACGCCCGTGGTTTTCTGTGGAGTTAATTATTTTGACGATTCGCTCCTGGCCGGGCAAAACCAATTTACCGGTGTAGTGGAGCGGTTTGATGTAAAAAGCACGCTTGAAGCAGCTTTAAAGATGCATCCGGATACCAGGCAGGTCGTATTTATAAGTGATAAAACCACGACCGGCATATCCAGCTGGGAACTGTCGCAGGAACAGATTACAGGATTTATAAATCTCAAATTTATTCTCTTGGATGACTTTTATATGTCTGAGCTGCTAGAAATGTTGCAGGGATTAGCCGATGACAATATCGTAATTTACCTTCCGTTTTACTGGGACAAATCTGGTAAATATTTCCCCCCTGCTGAAACCCTTTCCATGATTTCCAGTATCTGCAGCGTCCCGATATACAGCATGTGGAATATGTATTTAGGGCATGGAATTGTTGGGGGTAAGCTTTGTGCCGGCTATTATCATGGCGAGAAAGCGGCAGAGATAGCTGTACGGGTATTGCATGGTGAGAATGCGGGCGGTATCCCGGTGGCAAGAGAGAGTCCGAACCGTTATATGTTCGATTTCAGCCAAATAGAACGATGGGGCATTAAACTTTCCGATCTGCCTGAAGACAGCATTGTTATAAATAGACCCTACCCATTCTATGAAGAGAATAAAGTATTGATCTGGATTATAACAACATTTATAATCCTGCAGACCCTGGTCATAACAGTTCTTCTAATAAATATGTCAAAACGCAAACATGCGGAGAATACGCTTTTAAAACAAAAGGATGAGCTAAATCAAACGGTCACGGATTTAGAACGCTCCAATACCGAATTAGAACAGTTTGCCTATGTTATCTCCCATGATCTGCAGGAACCTTTGCGCATGGTCTCAAGCTATATGCAGCTGCTGGAGAGGCGCTACAAAGGCAAACTGGATTCCGACGCGGACGATTTCATCGGTTATGCCGTGGATGGCACGAAGCGTATGGAAATGCTTATCAACGACCTGCTTACTTTTTCACGAGTCGGAACACGGGGCAAAGCTTTTAAACCCACAAATTTAGAAACCGTGCTTGAACTGGTTTTAAAAAATCTGAAACTGGCTGTCGAGGAGAACTGCGCGGTGATTACCCACGACATCCTCCCCACGGTAACGGCAGACGCGCCACAGATGCTTCAGTTGATCCAGAACCTGATTGACAATGCGATCAAATTCCGAAGCGAAAAGCCTCCATGTATTCTTATTACCGCAGAGCAGAAGGAAAAAGAGTGGCTTTTCTCAGTTCGTGATAACGGCATCGGAATAAAGTCTGAATATTTCCAGCGTATCTTTGTATTATTCCAGCGACTGCACACCATACAGGAGTATTCCGGCACCGGCATTGGCCTGGCACTGTGCAAGAAAATTGTTGAGCGCCACGGAGGGCGCATCTGGGTGGAGTCGGAACCCGGCAGGGGAGCTGTATTCTACTTTACAATACCTTTAATTGGGGGAAAAGGAAAATGAATACAGGAAAGAGCTTTGAGCCCATAGAGATTTTACTGGTGGAAGACAACCCGGGCGATATTCGACTGATAGAAGAAGTTCTGAAAGAAGGTAAGATGCGCATCAATATGTATGTTGCCAGAGACGGTGTAGAGGCCATGGCATCCCTGCGTAAAAAGGAGAAATATGCCGATCTGCCCCGCCCGGACCTCATCCTGCTTGATTTAAATCTGCCCAAAAAAGACGGCCGCGAGGTACTTGAAGAAATAAAAATGGATCAAAAGTTAAAACATATTCCTGTTGTAGTGCTGACAACATCAAAAGCGGAACAGGATGTACTCAAGTCCTACGACCTGCATGCAAACTGTTATATCACCAAACCTGTTGACCTGGATCAGTTCATCAATGTAATCAAATCTATCGAAGATTTCTGGCTCACCATAGTGAAACTTCCCCAGAGTGGAAAAGATGGCTGAAAAACAGATTAAAGTGCTCCTGGTAGAGGATAATCCCGGGGATGTCCGCTTAATACAGGAGATGCTGTCCGAATCAAGGGATTTTTCCTTCGATTTAGAGTGCGCGGACCGCCTTTCCCCAGGGCTTGAGAGGCTTGATGCCTCCGGAATCGATGTGATCCTGCTGGACCTGGGACTGCCTGACAGCCTTGGTCTCGACACCTTTACCAGGGTGCGTGACCAGGCGCCGCAGGTTCCGATCGTGATGCTGACCAACCTGGATGATAAAACGCTTGCGGTTGAAGCCGTAAAGGAGGGCGCACAGGACTACCTGATTAAAGGCCAGGTTGACAACAGCCTGCTTGTACGCTCCATACAATATGCCATTGAGCGTAAACGGGCCGAGGAATCCCTGAAAAAGGCCCATGAAGAGCTTGAGATCAGGGTCGAAGAACGTACTACCGAACTCCGGGCCATAAACAGGGAACTGGAAGCTTTTATTTATTCGGTGTCCCATGACCTGAAGGCCCCTCTTCGCGCGATTGACGGCTTTTCCGAGATACTGCTGGAAGACTACAGGGCTGTTCTGGATAAAAAGGGACGGCACTACCTTAAACAGGTAAGGGCAGGCGCACAGGATATGGGACAATTGATAGATGATCTTTTAGATCTCTCCCGCATCGTGCGCGGGCCCTTGACAAAGAAAACAATCGATCTAAAAACCATTGCACAGGATACTTACAGATCTTTAGAACCGGAATGGCAAGACCGGGAAGTGAGTTTCAAGGTCAAACGGTGTCCGCCTGTTCCTGCCGACCCACATCTTTTAAAGATCGTTCTTACAAACCTGCTCTCCAATGCCCTGAAATTCACTCGTGCCAGGGACAAGGCGGAAATTGAAGCAGGTTCCAAAGTTACGGATAAACAGACAGTCTTTTATGTAAAAGATAATGGCATCGGGTTTGATATGAAATATTCAGACAAGATTTTTACCGTATTTCAGCGCCTGCACCATAAAGAAGAATACGAGGGTACGGGGATTGGCCTGGCTATTGTTCAGCGAATAATCAACAGACACGGGGGATGGGTTTGGGTGGAATCAAAAGAGGGTTCAGGAACAACAATCTTTTTCACTTTACAAGGATATCAGCAATGATTCAGAGAAATGCTAAGATCCTTTTTATTGAGGTGTTAAAACAGTTGGGGCTATACTGGCTGTTATTAAACGAAGCGCCTCTAAAGCAATAGGAGCCGCATAGTGGAGAAAAAAACACTGCGTCTGCTGATTCTTGAAGATCGATCAGAAGATGCTGAACTGGTTGTACATGAGCTTGAAAAGGATGGTTTCAATATTGCCTACAACAGGTCGGATACGGAAAATGGCTATAGAAAAGGCCTTGCTGAAAAACCCGACTTGATCCTGGCGGACTATAACCTGCCCACTTTCGATGGTATGTCCGCTTTACTGATACAAAAAGAGCTTACGCCGGATATTCCTTTCATTATTGTATCAGGAACAGTAGGTGAAGAGATAGCTGTTGAATGTCTGAAAGCGGGAGCAACAGATTACATTTTAAAAGACAGGCTCTTCCGGCTTGGACCTGTGGTTAAACGGGCTTTGGAGGCAACTGAACTGCAGTGCAAGCGCAAGAAGATAGAAGATCAACTGCGGCTTCTCTCCTCTGCCGTGGAGCAGAGCTCTGAGGGTATAGCGGTAGTGGATTTGAAGGGCCGTTTGCTTTTCTTGAATAATGCTTTTGCAGCCATACACGGTTATAATACGGAGGAACTCATAGGCAGGTACCTTTCTGTCTTCCATACGCCTGAACAGATGGCCTCGGTTGATTCGGCGAACCGCCAGATCCGGGAAAGTGGCAAGTTCAAGGGCGAAATATGGCATGTCAGACAGGACGGCACTGTTTTCCCAACCCTTATGAATAATTCGTTGCTCAGGGATGGGAATGGAAAGCCGATCGGAATTATCGGCACTGTGCGGGACATTACGGATCGTAAAAAAGCAGAAGAGGCTCTTAAGCAAAGCGAAGAGCGTTACCGGGTGCTGATCCAATCAATGGAAGCGCTCATCTTTTCCGTAGACCGGGATGGGCTATTTCATAAAGCAGGAGGGCGTAGACTCGAAAGAATGGGTCTGTCTCCCGATGACGTTGTTGGCAAAACACTTTTCGACATCTTCCCTGAAGCTGAGGCAAAGCAATACCTCAAACTTTTCCAGAAAGTCTTTGAAAGCGGAGAAGTCTGTAGTTATGAATACGAGGGTGAATATTCCGGAAAAAAGACAATCGATCAGACTAACATTTATCCGATTCATAATGCCCATGGTGATATCGAACTTGTCGGTGTGATCTGCCGCGATATTACTGAGCAGCGCTTTTTAGAAGGTCAGCTTGGTGAAGTCCAGAGAATGGAAACTGTTGGGCAGTTGGCAGGGGGGGTGGCTCACGATTTTAATAATTTGATCATGGCTATTCAGGGCTACACAGAGCTCGCTTTAATGGAAGTTCAGGAGAGTGATTCTCTGTATGAAGATTTAAATGAAATCCAAAAGGCCGCTAAGAACGCCGCCGGTTTGACACGTCAACTGCTACTGTTCAGCCGCCGCCAGCCCATTGAGTTTGGCCCCTTAGACTTGAACGGAGTAATTGCAGACTTAAGTAAAATGCTGAATCGCCTCTTGGGCGAAGACATCTCTTTGATTACAGAGCCGGCATCTAATCTTAAATCCGTCCGTGGAGATTCAGGAACTGTCCAGCAGGTTATAATGAATATCGTGGTCAATGCACGGGACGCAATGCCTGAAGGGGGAAAAATTACTATAAAGACTGAAAACGCGCATGTAAATCAAGAATACTGCCGGAAGTACAGTTATGCATACCCAGGGAACTTCGTAAAATTTGAGATTGCGGATACAGGAATGGGCATGGACCCTGAAGTTGCAGGGCACATCTTCGAGCCTTTCTATACAACAAAGGGTATTGGTAAAGGAACGGGCTTGGGTCTTTCAGTAGTCTACGGTATAGTTAAACAGCACAAGGGCTGGATCAATGTAGAAAGTTCACCCGGAAAAGGTACGATCTTCAGCATATACCTGCCTGAGTTTCCCCAGGAAGCAGGATTGATGCAGGAAACCTCTGTTTCTCCGGACACAAAAAGAGGGAAAGGGGAGCGGATTCTATTAGTGGAGGATGAGAAATCCGTAAGGGATCTCTCTAACAGGGTGCTCTCAAACAACGGATATCTTGTATTTCCCGCTTCCGATGCAAAAGAAGCGCATGAAATTTTCAAGAGCGAGGAAGGAAACTTCGACCTCATTCTAAGTGATGTGGTTCTGCCTGATGAGAGCGGTTTAGAGCTTGTGGAAAAATTTCTCAGGCTCAAGCCCGGAATTAAAGCCCTGTTTGTAAGCGGATACAGCGATGAAAAATCAGGCTGGCATATTATTCAGCAAAGGGGGTTTCCATACCTCCAGAAACCATATCCATTATCCGATTTTCTTAAGGCTGTAAGCCGGGAGCTTGGGAAAAAACGATAGAGTAATTTGGAACGACTATAATCGCAGAAGAGCGGAAAACCAAAATGAAAATCCCAGGAGGGCGGCAGTTTAAAATCCCGGGTCAAAACAGCAGTGCTTCCCTTCGTGTCTTACCACCATGGAACCCTTCGCCCCGGAACAGTCGGGTATATCTGTGGATATCCAAACCTTAACCTTGCCTGCGAGGAAGTGAACGCCGCAAAATTAAAGAAGGGTCCATTAAAGTATTTCAAGAAAAAATATGACACTGACAAAATGCCTGGTAGCAGTAGTAGTGTCTTCTATCTAATATTTTAATATAGAAGTCGAAAAAAAGTCAAATTCCCGGAATATAGTCCGACTTTTTAATTCCTTGCAATGCCAAGATAGAGATTTATTCTGTTTGAAGGCATACAGCATAGCAACATAATCTTAAGGCAACCCATCAATAATGATAACGCCCTTGCACAAAATCGATTCTGTCATGCCCCACGACATAAACCAAGCGATGTTCTTGAGTAATTCGGCGAGACCAAACACCTGAACCGAGAAACTTCAAAGACTCCGGTTTGCCGATACCCTGAAACGGATCTCGTATTATCGCCTCGATTAATTTAAAAACTCGAAGAGCTGTCTTGCGGTCCGTCTCCACCCAGTAACGTAAATCCTCCCTAAACTCTGGTTGAAACACAGCTTCTCGCTGCATAGCAGTGCGGAGCGTTTTCACATAACGCCTACTCAAAACCGATCTCGCTACGAAGCTCATCGATTGTTTGTGGTGTGCCGGTTCCTTTCCGGACTCTATCCAGTGCGGTAAGGAGTCGCTCTGCATTGGTGGGCGAACGAAGCAAATGTGCCGTTTCAAGTATGCCGGTCAACTCGTCAGCTGCTATCATAGCGACGTCTTCACTTCCACGTCGTTGGATAATAACCACTTCTCGGTTTTTGGTTACCTCATCCATTAAAAAAGCGAGGCGTGCACGGGCATGGGTATAGGTTGTTTGAATAGCCATATTTTCTTCCTTGATTATGTACAGATATACTGTACATATTAAAGACAGGAATGTCAACATAGATAATAGTTATCGAAAAAATCTTATTTTTGTCTTTTTATAATATCAAGCAAAACATCTTTAGATTTTGCAAAAAGTATCTCATCCAGGGCGTGATCGAGTCTGTAGAAGCCCGGGCTAATGAACACTGCATTGCGGAGCCGTCGTTGGCGACACTTGCAAACTATATACCACGTTACTTGCATATTGCTCCTTCCCATGATTACCTC
>JAGLYY010000372.1 GCA_023131935.1 Spirochaetales bacterium
GCCACCGATTCTTCGATAGCCAGTTTTTTCAGTTCCGCTACAGACCTATTCAGAGATCGGTCTCCAAGAATTTCCCTGGTTTTCCGGTTGGAAACAGGAAAAATACAGAGGTAATTCGGATTGCGGGGCAGGTAGTTTGCCCTTACCAATTCTTTAATCCCCTCCCGCATAGTCGGCGGGGAATGCCCCCGGGCTGTAATGATGGATACAGGCCGGTGATTCACCACCGCGTAGTAAAAGCTATTCCAGGAGGGACCTTTCCAGATCCATTCGGAGCGCTTTATCGCCTGGCGGACATCGTGAACAAAGGGTTGATTTTTACGTGGACATTTTTGGTCCCGAAAGTACTTAAATGAGCCGGTCAGGTCATCATCGACAAAGGTGTAATCAGTAAAACGTCCCGCTTTCCCCACATCATGCCCCTCAGATGAAAGCTCCCCGGATGAAATTTCCAACTCCTCCCCTGATTCCTTATGGAAAAGCACAATAGGTGTGGTCAGATGAAGAATATTATCATCCAAATCAAAGAAATAGAAACTGCGGCCGCCTTTTTCCCGGTTCCTGTCTCCCTGCAGGGGGAACCAGTCAGCCAATTGCAGTTGTTCTTTTGCCATGAACTCTTCTCTGACCTCCACCTGCAATAGTGAACGATTTTCCAAGGGAGCGCAACTGAAAGGATCCTTGCTTGCAATTGGATAATATTCATTATAGCATATAAGGCCTAAAATAAGATCAAAAGGATAACAACCGGATGACAGTACGGAAGTGGGCCGACGATATAAAAGCATCGGTCGGAAGTGTTTTTCTTGGCAAAGAACAAGTTGTCGAAAACCTTCTTGCCTCTATTCTATGCGGCGGGCATGTTCTTCTGGAAGATGTACCGGGCGTTGGAAAGACAATACTTGCGAGGGCTATTGCCAGGAGCATCGGGGGAAAATTCAACCGTATTCAGTGCACACCTGACCTGCTTCCTACAGATATTCTTGGTGTATCGATATACAACCCCGGAACCGGGAATTTTAATTTTCGGAAGGGACCAATCCTGGCAAATGTTGTTCTTGTTGATGAAATCAACCGCGCTACACCCAGAACACAATCGGCCCTTCTCGAAGCTATGGCGGAGAAGCAGATAAGTGTTGATGGACAAACAATTCCCCTTCCATCCCCATTTTTTATTATCGCAACCGAGAATCCGATAGAATTTGAAGGAACGTTTCCCCTGCCGGAAGCACAGAAGGACCGCTTTTTCCTCTCCACGAATATCGGCTATCCTGATCGGGAATCAGAACTCGCAATTCTTGAAAAGCAGCGTCGCACGACACATCCGGTAGAGGATATAGAGCCGGTTACTACTCCGGTGAAAATTGTCGAGCTGCAGGAACAGATCGTCACCATACACGTCGATAAATCGGTAAAATCATATATAATGGATATCATCGAAAACACCAGGGAAGAAAAAAGACTCAGTCTTGGGGTATCACCGCGTGGAACACTTGCCCTCTATAAGGGGGGACAGGCACTGGCCGCGATACGTGGACGGGACTATGTTGTTCCCGAGGACGTCAAGGATCTAGTTCCTCATATTCTGTCAAAGAGGATGATCGTTAAATCAGAGTACCTGATAAAGGGAATCGGTCCCGATGAGATAATCTCCTCAATCCTGAAGGAGGTACCGGTCCCTATACTAAAGGAAAGGTTGTGAGACCCGGATTTTGTCTTTCTGTAATACTGCTCCTGTTTCTGCTCTTCTTCATGCCAGGTTATGGGATCAAAGTAATTTGCTCTTTCATCCTGCTTATTCAGGGAGTGTCCTATGTTGTCTCTATGTGTACACGGTTGACATTGAAAATTGAACGGGAAGAGACCATTCTTCGAGGATACCGCTATCAAATACTGGAAATAAAGCTGAAGGTTACAAACCGGGGATTCCTTCCTGTGATTTCCTGCTTTGTCACCGATAGGCCCGGGAATCTCTTCTGTGTCGACAAGAACCGCTTTCTTATTTCGCTCAGGGCCGGGGAGGAGAAATATATTTCCTACAGGATTGAATGCAGAGAGAGGGGTGAGTTTGTTACCGGTCCGGCAATCCTGCAGGGAAACGATCCTCTGGGATTATTCCCATGGAAGCTGGATTTGTGCCAGATTACAAGAGTCATCATATACCCCGCCGTACATGATCTGTCAATCCTCATTAAAGAGGGACTGCCGTCGGGAAATCTTCTTATAGACAATCCGATATATGAGGATGTTACCCGCTACAGGTCCATGCGGGAGTATGTACCTGGCGACGATCTAAGGCGTATAAACTGGAAGCTTTCGGCCAGAATGGGAACTTTATATTGCAGAGAGTTCCTCCCGTCTTACTATTTTCCTTCCCTGGTAATTCTTAATCTCCAGGAAGCCGCTTATCCACATAAGCACAGGTATTACTGGATGGAACGGGCCATAGAAACAGCCACTTCACTCATTTTCTACTGTCTTCAGAAAGATCAGATGGTCGGATTTGCCTCTTCAGGAGTCGATTGTAATGGGGAGCCAAGCCCGGTATATCCCATAAAGGGCGGTTATACGCATGGAATGTCTCTGCTGGAAACTCTGGCCAGGATCAATCCATCTGAGAGCAGCCTCTCGCATTCTTCTCTTGCTTCCATAAATACACCGACAGGATGCAGGATAATGTATGTCGGTCCATTGCTCAGCGAGGAGGAACTGAAGCTTTTCATTTCATACTGGGGGGGAACAACAGGTATCGATTTTTTCTTTGCTACAGAGAAGCGGATTACAGGCACCGGAAGAATACGTCGGTTTTCGATAATAGAACATGGCAGGGAGCTTATTCATGGATAGATCTAATGGGTTATATCAATCGTTTGTTCATCCCTTCATAAGCGGTGTTCTCCCTTTTCTCTTTACATTGTCGCTTCTACTTTTTATCAGGATGATTCTACCGGAACTCAAAGTGATAGGTTTCTTTCTCCCCGTTTTTCTCTTTCTAATGGCCTTTGTGGAAGGGATATTAGGAAAACTGCTTGATGATAGACGGTCCGGGATTTCCGCTAGATTCCGGGAACTGATCGTAATTCTTCTGATTGTCTATTTTATCTATACATTAACCGATTTCAGAGGGATACCTGATGGATTTATTCCCGATATTGTGACTATATCGGCGCTCCTTCTTGTGTCCATACAATGGGGATCCTCATTCTTTATTTATAAAAGACTGAGCGAAAGGGAAGAAATACTGAAGATGCTGCACAAGATTGATATCTCACGGGATAAACACCGTTTAAACCCCTTTTCTACCGAAACGGCAAAAGCCCTCCGTGATGTGAAGCTTCATATACTTTTTCTTATGGTTATAGTTTTTCTTCTACTTCTTATTTCGACAATGTTTATTGCCGTAGTCGACCGGCTTCTTCTATTCAGTGTGGTCCTGTTTCTATTCATTTCAATAATGGTAATAGGAGGAATCAGCCTATATGGGGATGAGCTGTATTTCGCGGGAACCGGTCTTCCTGTCCCCAATTCAGAAAAAAAGAGACGAATCTTCTTTCTTCTCAAGCTCACGATTGCAGCCCTGGTTTTTTCCCTGTTGTTTGTACGCCCCCCGCCTATTCTTCCAATTGCAATTGTTTCTAACTTTTTTATGTGGCTTTTCTCTCTCTTACAGAAATCCAATGGCATAAAACCGGAGTATCCTGCCGGACAAAACAAAATGATTATAGAAA
Source organism: Spirochaetales bacterium (assembly GCA_023131935.1). Taxonomy (GTDB): domain Bacteria; phylum Spirochaetota; class Spirochaetia; order JAGLYY01; family JAGLYY01; genus JAGLYY01. The sequence continues at coordinate 3,729 of JAGLYY010000372.1, forward strand.
ATCCATTATCAAAAATGCTCAGTGAAATGGATAACAATTATCCTGGTATTGATCTTTCCTGGTTCTGGCTTGCTATGAAAATAATCGGAATTACCGCTTTATCGCTTCTGTTTATTGGCTTTCTTATCAGACCGCTTCTGAAGAAGAATCTTTGGAGTTCAATCAGAAAGGGGAGGATTATCGATTTTTTTAGAAGGGGAATAATAAATATTCTTACTTCCCTTCGGAATTTAATTGTTGATTTTTTCAGGAGCCTTCGACTGCGGGAGCGGCTTATTCCCTCTACCATTGGGAGAAGAGACAGAGAAGGAAAGGGAAAGAAGATTTCCCTTTCCAAATCGATAGCCCACGGAAAAAAGAAAAGGGAGATGCGGATGGTCGAAAGGGAATTCATAAGATTATTAAAATGGGGACGGCGGCATGGTGTCCCATGGTACGGGGAACTGCCTCAGGAGTATACTGAAAGGCTTTCGGGTAAATTCCCTACACTTACCGATACCCTTGATATGTTTGTTTTCATTCTTGAAGAATCACTTTTCTCCACCCATCTTATCAGTTCAAAAAAACTATACTCATTCAGAAAAGCCCTGGAAAAGGTTTTTGATTACAGAGAGTGAAATTGTCCCATCAATAATCAGTCAGCCTGGCTTTCAATCCAGTTTTGAACCTCTTTAAAAGGATATTTTTCCAGAAAACCAAACCCGGAGAGTTTTTTCGCCCTTAACCTGGTTATAAGCGGGGTATTAAGACCGCAGAAAAATTTGGCTAAATTGCCTGATGTTCCCAATGGACCAAGCAATGATTTGATTTCTGAAAGCATATGCAAATTATCCGGTTCTGAAAGTCCTTTCAGTTCATCCTCGCTAACCAGCCGCATCCGGCCCTGACTGCAGAATGAGCAATGATCGCATTTTTCAATTTCCAGTTTTTCACCAAAGTAAGAAGCCAGTCCTTTGCTGATACAGGAATCACTTTCAAAGAACCGTATCATATTATGAATCCTCCGGATCTCTGTCTTCTCTTTCTCTCTGAATAACCGATAGATATTATCTGTAAGCAGTTCCGGATCAAAGGAATGGTTCAGAACCTGATATACTTCAACGGCCTGTCTGGCAGAAAGATCGATCCATTGCTTTTCGTAAAAATAATCGAGAGCAGCCAGAACACGTTGACGCTCTGTCTGATATACTGTACAGATAGTCCCAATATCAACTGTTGTCCAAACCTTTTTGGAATGGCAATTCTCCAGAAT
>JAGLYY010000373.1 GCA_023131935.1 Spirochaetales bacterium
CATCACAGCTTCCATATTGTTGTTTTTAAGAATATAAAGAGCATCACCAGAATTGGATAATTCTCGAACTCTCCTTGTCAGTTCTTTCTGTAATTTCGTAATTGGGATTATTTGGCTAGAGTCTAATAACATAATAACTAACCCTCCATAATAAGTATTATACTACATATTATTCTGCGTAGTCAATTCTTTTGGGCTAATTTCATTTAACTCTATTATAGACGCCCCTCTTCTTCATACATACCCTCACTGGAAAAGCGGATAGCCAACCGATTTTCATATAATCAGATCCAAAGGCATCCAACGTTCCGCGAGTACCCGGAGTTGGCGGCCAACGGGAGCCAACTCCGGGCGAAGCGGAGCAGGGTACTCGCTGTTGTACGAAGTGCGTGAGATTATTTGATAAATTCCACACATTTAAATGCTCCTACATTGAATTCGTGTTTAATATACTTTACAAACCCCTTATTTATCACTTGATTTATCCAGGCTTCAATTGATAATCTCCTGGAATATCTTTTAAAAGCTTTTCCAGAAATATTCATTTCTTGCATTCCTTCAAAATAACCTTCTGGATAAAATGATAAAAATCTACCTTCAGATTTTAGAAAAATAAAAATCTTTTGTAATATTTTGTCCTGCTCTTCTTCTGGAAAATGGAAAAGGACTCCTGCTTCCATCACTCCATCGAAATATTCTTTTTTAAAATTCATATGCATTATATCCATCAACAGAAATTCCGCTTCAGGAACATTCCTTTTTGCTAATGCTATTGATTTTTCACTGAAATCTATTCCAATTACTTTAGCCCCTAGGTTTGAAAGTCTTTTACTTTCTCCCCCAGTACCACATCCTATATCAAGTACTAATGGATTTTTTGGTAACTTTTCAATGAATGTTGTTAATGTTGGTAAAAGAGCAGGATTATTAAACCAATCATTAAAAGATTGTTCTGCTATTTCATTATAGTATTCTTTTGTTTCTTCTTTTTCATTCATAGCTATTCTCACGTATTTCGTACAACTTTAAAATAGACGCCCTCGTTAGCATACATACCACCCCCTGAAGAAGGAGATAACCGCTCGGTTTTCAGATAATCAGATCCCAACTGCCGCCTGAAAGAATAAACCGGGCTGTAGTGAAAAGCAAGAGCGGGTGTTTCATTACACCACAACGCCGGAGAGCTAATTCTTAGATTCCAATTCAAAACTGACGCAAACCGAATACTCCATGCCTGGACTCATTTTCCTCCGGATATGGACTATGAATGGAAATAATGCATAAAATATTATAAGATGAACGAAAATCTATGCTCCTGAGAAGATCCGGCGTTCTGGCCGGACGCCGGAGAAGAAGAATTCCAATAGAGCAGACAGGAGAGCTTAATACCGGTACAAACGCATGGTAAAATAACCACTTTTATCTGGAGTATCTGTAATCTACTCCGTGGGCCGTATAAACGAAACGAATACCGCAAGGTAATATTACCTTTGACCGTTTTACGCCGTTTTGATTGCATTCTGGAACCGACAAAGGACAAGGCACTGGCTAAATTTGGTAAGCTGAAAGGCAAATCAGAGAATATTGTCACTGCTTAAAGAAAAGCGGACTGTGCTCATCTCACGCGCGGTCACCAGGGGACTGGATGCTTCGGTCAAACTGAAACCCTCAGGTGTGGGCGGTTCGACTTCGCTCACCGCGAGCTGGCTGGGGGAGGTGCCGGAGCATTGGGAGATGAAGAGGTTAAAACATATTGCTTCAATTCGGTATGGTATAGGAGAACCACCTGATTATATAGAGGATGGTATTCCATTAATTCGTGCGACAAATGTCAATGCTGGTAAAATTGAAGTTAAGAATATAGTTTCAGTTGATCCAAAGGATATTCCCTCTAACCGAATAGTATGGCTGAAAACTGGTGATATTATCGTGGTTAGAAGTGGTGCATATACGGGTGATTCTTCAATAATTCCAAACGAGTATTCAGGTACTATTGCAGGGTTTGACATGGTTTTGTCATGTACAAAAGCGCATTCGCTATTCATTTCATACGGATTATTGAGTAAATATTTTAAAGAGGGGCAAATTGATCAAGAAAAAATGCGGGCTGCTCAACCCCATCTAAATGCTGAAGAATTGGGGAATTGTGCTGTACTCCTACCCCCTCTCCCCGAACAGCAGGCCATTGCCGCTTTCCTCGACCGGGAAACGGCGAAGATTGACTTGCTTTATTCCAAAGTGGAAACGGCGATAGAGAAACTCAAAGAGTACCGGACGGCGCTCATCAGCGCGGCTGTTACAGGAAAAATTGATGTGAGAAAGGCGGTATGATATATAATGATCATTTGAAAAAAGAAGCTGGAGAAGGAATATGATGCTTATAAAAAAGCAAAGGGCACTCCCTTTTGAGGAGGCCCCCATTACTCCTTCTACTCCAGGTAGATGAGATGTCTATATTATCGGATGAAAACTGCTTTTTAGCAAGGAGAAAATCATGAAAGCAGCAACAGAAAAAGCATTTGAAGCCTATATACAGGAAACAATGTCCGCCCGGGGCTGGATTTGCGGTTCGAACAAGGAGTGGGATAAGAATGAAGCGCTCTTTACCGGTTATATCATTAGTTTTATCAAGGATACACAGGCTGATCTCTGGGCGCGGATGGAAAAGCTCCATGGGGATGAGCTTACCGCAATGCTCATGAACACGCTTGTAAAAGAACGGGATATCAAAGGAACTTTGCATATTATCCGGCACGGTTTCAAGTTTTACAGTAAAACCTTCAAACTGGCTTTTTTTAAACCGGCCCATGGACTGGTTAAAGAAACCATGGAATTGTTCGAAAAAAATCGGCTTCATGTTACACGGCAGGTTGCCTGTCATCCCGCGAACAACAGTACGGTTGATATGGTTTTATCCATAAACGGCATGCCTGTCGCGACCATGGAGCTTAAAAATCCAGCCACCGGGCAAACCTGGAAACACGCGGTGTTACAATATAAGAACAACCGCGACCCCCGCGCGCCCCTTTTTCGATTCAAGAAAGGGGCTGTTGTTCATTTCGCTGTTGATCCTGATGAAATCCACATGGCTACCAAGCTAAACAGAGAGAAGACCTTTTTTCTCCCTTTCAATCGCGGCAGTGCTCCCGGTGAAATTGAATGCGGAAAAGGCAATCCTATTCACTCGTCCGGGCACCGCACCGGATATTTCTGGGAGGAAGCTCTAAAACGGGAAAGTTTCCTGGATATTGTCTGTAATTACATCTTTCTGGAAACCAGGGAAGAAACGGTGTATGACGGAGCTGGTAGACGAAAAAAAGTAACCAGGGAAACAATGATCTTTCCCCGGTATCATCAGCTTAACGCGGTACGTAAACTTATTGATACCGCGCGGCAGGAGCAGACGGGAAACAACTACTTGATTCAGCATTCGGCGGGCAGCGGTATACGACCTACAAGACTTACTTCAAACTGGTAAAAAGCGCGGAAGATGATCCGGCTATGCCGAAGAAAAAAGCACAAAAGAAGCTCGGCAAGTTCATGGCGCTTCATCCTCATAATATTGAGCAGAAAACCGAAATCATGGTGGAGCATTTCCGCGGCCATGTGAAACATAAATTGGGAGGACGCGCCAAGGCGATGGTAGTTACCGGTTCACGGCTCCACGCAGTGCGGTATATGCTGTCGTTCCAAAAGTATATTGAAGAAAACCATTACACAGACATACATCCTTTAGTCGCTTTCAGCGGTACCGTAAAGGACCCGGATACGGAAAAAGAGTATAGTGAGCCTTCCATGAATATCGATGTGGTAACCGGAAAACATATATCCGAATCACAGTTACCGGACAAATTTGATTCGTCTGATTATCAGGTTTTATTGGTCGCAAATAAATACCAGACCGGCTTTGATCAGCCATTGCTATGTGCCATGTATGTGGATAAGCGCCTGGATGGTGTCCAGGCTGTCCAGGCCCTTTCCCGGTTGAACCGGACCAGTCCGGGGAAAGAAGTTCCCTTTGTACTTGATTTTGTAAATGAATCCGAGGACATCTATCTGGCATTTAAACCCTATTATAATGTGACAACGCTTCAAGAGCCTTCTGATCCAAATCATCTTTAAAAACTCAAGCACGAACTGAATGCTTTACAGGTTTATCTTTGGTCGGAAGTCGTTGGTTTCTGTCATATTTTTTATCTGCCTCGGAATAAACAAAATCCTTCCGATCACGCGAGAATGGAAAAAATGGTCCAACCCGCTGTAGACCGCTTTAATACCCTTGATGAGGAGAAGAAAAAAGATTTCTTTGAGAAAATGACAGCTTACACGAGATTTTATTCTTTCATAAGTCAAATAATACCCTACTCAGACCAGGAACTGGAAATGTTGTACAGCTTCAGCAGATACCTGCTTTCTCACCTTTTTCTTAATGATGAGGGAGTGAACCCGCATCCGGAAAAAGATGTAGCTCTGCAATATTACCGCATTGAAAAAGTAATGTCCGGCCAGATTGTAATTGAGGACGGGGAGCAATACAGTGTAAAGAGTCCGACTGATGTCGGTACCGGAAAATCAAAGGATGAAGAAAAGCCTTTATCAGAGATTATTCAGGCGCTCAATGAGCGTTTTGGTACTGATTTCACGGAAGAGGACAGGTTGTTTTTTGAGCAGATAAAAGAGAAAGCATTGAAAGATGAAAGGATTATCCAGACAGCTATGGCGAATCCGCTCGACAAATTTGAAATAGGCATTAAGGCTTTTATTGAATCTTTAATGATGCAGCGTATGTCGGAAAATGATAGTATTGTTACACGTTATATGGATGATGGCGATTTTCAGAAAACGGTTTTTCCAATTCTTGCAAGAGAAATTTACAATAGTATTTTTGAAAGGCAGGAGTGAAGAGCCTGCCTTTGCTTCCCTGGCCGAATGATATTGACACCCTATGCACAGCAGAAAGAATAAAGACGTGCGGAAACATTCCGTGCAATACCCCTTAATCACTTGGTTTTGGGGAACGGGTTAGATAGTACCTGCATTGCGATGGGTTATGTAATAAATTGATAGAAGCAGGTGATAACGATACGATTTGCAAAAAAAATGAAATTCGTATAAGATGAGATAGGCAAAATAATTTTGTGGAGTTGTATTTATGGATGAAAATATTATAAAAAAAATAAAACTTGGCGATGAGCTTGATAACTCTATTAAGCAAATAATAACTGCTTTAAAGGAATTACAGACAACCGTCCAGGAGTCTTCATATTATTTCATTACTTTTCAATTCAGGCTGTCCGGCAACTCAGAAGGTCGTCGAGCAGCTACCTCAATGGTTCCCATCTAGGCCAAATTCCCATCCTAATGTGGTATCTACGCAAGTTTTTGAGTCCGATTAACTATAAAAACAGTGGAATTATTCAAAAACTGAGAAAATCCAATGGCGGTTCCGTAGCTAAAGAGGTTACCGGACAGCCTGAATTGTTATCAAATGGTTTTGAAAGACTATTAAAATCAAGTATTTGTTACGGTCACTTACATAAACATGGTGATTTTCCTAATGTTAAGGAAATTAAAACGCATAATATTTCTTCATTGCTTTTATAGTTATTATCAGAGTATTTCGTAACAAAAATTCCAGTATTAAGCAAAGATTATAATTTTCTCAAAAATGATAAAGAATTAGCTGTTCTTCTATGCTCATTAACAGAATTCGGGAATTATGCTCGTTATCATAACTTAAATGTTGTTGCAGGAAATCTTGATGCCGTAGATATTAAAAAAAAGTGGCAACAACTAGAAACTACTTTTGTAATGAATGATCCAAACCTGAAGAAAATGCTATTCGATTAACCAGATTACGAAAGGTTAGGTCAGTTGATATCGAAACATTTTGTAAAGATCTTTGAAAAATTAACTCGGGCCATTGTAAGACAGTTTACATTAGGTGATTTAGGTAAAGAGCCAGGTAAATACATTGGCTTTTACTCTCATTTCTTGTTTCTAACGGATGATCAAATTGGAGTAACAGATTACTACAAAAAGTTCTTCTACAAGGAAGTGAAGGATCCCCAAAAGTATTCTCATAATAATACAAATAAACGTCTAACCATTAGTAGAAAAGAATACGATAAGCTTTGGCCATATAAAAATACAAATTCAGTAACTGTGGAAAAATCAAATGACGGATGCATTTTTCTAATAATAAATAAAAAGGTATATGCATTAAATGGAACAACTTCACAAAAATATAATTTCCCTTTTGCACATGATTTGGGAGAAGCTTTCATAGGAAGAGCAGTAGGTGATTTTATTAGCATTGCACTCGAATTGTAACGTACAAAATTAAATCGCCTAGTAGCAAATATATTTGCAGTCGTTGCGCTCCTTTGCCCTTCGGGGATATTGGCTTCGTTCCTAAGCCAACATTATATATTTGCAAACTGTTAACGGTAATTCTCGACAATGTTTCTTTTAAGTACCCTTGCCATCCGTGGCAAGGTAGGATAGGATTATGGGGAAAACTATTAAATTTTATTGATAGGGCGAAATAGCGATGAAGAAGTTTACCTTGGACACAAACTGCATAATCGATTTAGAGGAGAATCGGCCGAACGCGGAGCATGTGCGAAAAGTAGTTCAGGCGTGGAAGGACGAACGGATTGAACTGGCAGTTGTCGCAGTAAGCGCTTCCGAAAATCAGAGGAGTGGAATCGCAAACAGACACTTATCAGCATTTGAGCAGAAGTTGGAAAGGGCTGGGTTGGCTGGAGTTCAGTATCTGCTGCCGCTGGGGAAATGGGATGTCTGCTATTGGGATTACGAACTCTGGGCTGACGATGAAATGGAAAGACTAGAATCTAAAATACGTGGGATCTTGTTCCCAAGCATTCAGGCATCCCCGCCTCAAGATATCAATACGAATAGTGTTTGGCGAAACCAACTATGCGATGTTTTGGTTGCATGGTCGCATGCATTCCACAAGTGGGACTATCTAGTCACCGGTGATGAGAATTTTCACAATCACAAGCACGAACTCAAGAAGGTTGGCGTTATTGGAGTAGTGTATCAGAGAGACGCAGCTTGCCTATGTTCGCCCTAAACCGGTGAACTGGGTCGTTATAGTTCTATAAGAGGGATTTTTTAAAATAGGTTATACAAAAGGAATACTGCTTCAAAGCACCTCTGTGTACTTTGAAGAAAATTGTTAAAGGGTACGTCGAGAACAACCGTCAACAGTGAAGACCTGCTGAAACCTGTTTGCTTATTTCCGCAATGAGTGTCCGCTTTCAGCTGGAATAGATGTTCGTTTTGAAACGGAGTTACTGTCCGGGTTGGGCCTGATAAAGAAAAGAGAGAATAATGACCTGACCTTGGTTCTTTATTCCTCTCGCTTTCTCATACAGGAGGGATGTGTCTTGAAGAGACAAGAAATGTACAATTTTTTTATGGTTTTCGATTAGGCATGGAGGAATTGTGATAAAAAAGAATCATTCTATCTACATAATTACGGAAAACATATGGGAATTATTCCCGGAGAGTTCAGTAAAAACAGTATATAAATTCCTTGTAGAAGTGGCTGGGGTTTCGTCCAACAAAGTCTTAACATAGCTGCTGCTTATAATCTGTGATATATTTATATTTTCTGTTATTAGCTTAATGGAGTGAGAGATAGTCCGTTTTTGGCAGCTGCGTTGAGATTTCTATGTGTTAGGTGCAATACCCGAAGGGAAGTAAATCAACTTCTCGGTCGAGTGTATGCTTAAAACAGATCTTTGTCCATGTAAGAACAGGAAATCATTAATCTGGGAGGGAAAGTCCATTATTTCTTAGGTCATTTAAGTAATGTAGGTCGATGACCTTCTTTTGTTTATACAAATAGAGTTCCAGGTCGGTTTCATACTCTAGTAGTTCCTTTTCCCATATTTTTTGAGTATTTTCACTCTCGATTCTATTAGAGGCACCAGCCCAAAGGCCAATTAAAGTAAATACTGTAAAAAAAGCCGAAAGAACTGCCGTTAATACGCGGTTTTGGGTTTTGCTACGAGTAACAACGTAAGTGGATAAACCGCCTAAGAAAGTAAATAATAAAGGTAATAGGACATCAACTATTGGGTTTCGACTGTTGCCAGTAATAACACCTACTATATAACCTACCAAGGAAATTGAGCATATGATGAGAAGGTTCCTAAGAATAGTTTTGAATTCTTTTTTTAGGGCAGAATTCAAGATTAGAAAAAAGACACCAATGGAAGTAAAAAACCCAATAATAATGGCGATATCAATGAAGAAAGAAGTGCTAATAAAACTTTTCAAAATTTACTCCTTAGATTGTAATAGAATATCAGTTAGGCTTTTTTGATCAATATATGGAATGGTTTGGCTCATTAACATAAAATCTATGTTTGGAATGCTTATAGTATCTGGGTGTTGTTGGCCGATGAGATCCATTAAGCTCCTAATCTGTTCAGTGTTAAGATCAAGTGAGAAAAGGATTGCTTCAAGAAACCTAGGATTCGTATCGGGATTGTTTACCTCAACAGCTGGCTTTTCTGCAAGATTAGAATCTTCCAATGAAAAAACAATGCCGCCCGAAAGAGTTGGGATTCTTGAGATGAAAACAGGCGAAAATGTTTGGTCATGGACTTTAAGGGTAACGCTCAACCAATTGCTGTTCACGACCATCACATTTTGTGTTGTGTAATCCGTATATACAGTAAAGAGCTTTATATATTGTAGCATAGCTGTCCAAAATAATCATAGC
>JAGLYY010000374.1 GCA_023131935.1 Spirochaetales bacterium
TTGCCCGATTCTACCCGGAGGAATGGATAGAGTAATCTTGTGGTTCCGCTAACTCTGTGTTATGCTTCATCACGCATTTCATTTATCATGGAGATCCCCGATGAAACGCTCAAGCGCCCTGTTGGTCCTTAGTGTATGCTTAATCGGCGCACTGTATGCCCGCAAACCTGAGAGTACCTTTTCTGATAAACTACCGGTCCCTGGATACTCCGTTGCCGTCAGTAAAGATATAGCTTATGGCACGAGTTGGGAGTGGGGGTTCCTTGTTTCTCTCGATGGCGGGAAATCCTGGGAGAAACGGAACGCCGGGCTTCCTCAAAAAGTTGTATACCCTTTTACCGGCGGGGAGATCCATCATATTACCTCCTTCGGGTTTGATCCATCTAATCCGGTAAGGGTCGCGGTAACCACCTCCTATGGTCTTTATATCTCCGACAATGGGGGACTTACGTTCCGGGAAATCCCCTTAAAACATCCGATAAAGCGAAGCAACTATCTTACTTCTGTGGCCCTGGTCCCCGGTGTCTCAGAGGTAATTTATCTGGGGACCTCTTTTAACGGAGTTTTCGTTACTATGAATTGTGGGGAAACCTGGAACTCAATCTCTACCCCGCGGGACCTCCTCTACCGGGGAGCCGGGTTTTTTGAAGAGGTCGCGGGGCTTGCTTTAAATCCGGGGGACCCGGAGAAGCTGTACATGGCCGCCGGTTTTGGCCGTGGACTCTATGTTCATCAGTCTGAAACAGGGTGGGAAGAAATCCCCGGTCCTGCCGCGGATACACCCGCGGTTATTCGGCATCTGCTGTTTACGCCCGGCCGCAACGGCTGGGAGTTGACCGCGGTCGCTGAGGCAGAAAAGTGGGTTATTTCCGTGGAGGGCTGGAAGAGAAAACCGGATAATCCTCATAACTCATATGATTCTTATGACTTTTGTGTTGACGGAGAAAAGCGCAGGGCTCTCGCTGCCGACCGGCATGGTATATACATCAGGAGTGATAAAGCCGCCGGGGAATTTCTCGAAGAGCACCTCTCCTTCATTCGGGAGAAGGGATTAAATTCTTTTGTTGTAGATGTAAAAGATGATTTTGGAAGAATAACCTACGATACAAATCTGTCTCTGCCTGAAGAAATTGGAGCGGTTTATCCACGTTTTGCCATCAGGGACCTTATCAGGCGGGCCCACGAAGAGGGATTGTACATCATTGGCAGGATCGTTGTATTCAAGGATGAAAAACTATACCGGGCTTTTAACAACCGCTATGCTCTATGGGACCCTTCAACAGATTCCCCCTGGGGACATAAAATCCCTCTAGAAGATGAAGAGGGAAACATCACCTCCCGGGAACAGAGGGAATTCTGGGTCGATCCTTTCAGCCGGGATGTGTGGGAATACAATGTCGCTATAGCCAGAGAACTTCAGGACCTTGGGATCGATGAGATTCAATTTGATTATATCCGGTTCCCCTCGGATGGTGATGTCTCATCCATTTCCTTTCGGCATCAGCGTGAAAATATGGGCAGAATCGAAGCCCTTGAGAGTTTCCTCCGAAGGGCCCGTGAGGAGATTACTATCCCTATCAGCACCGATCTCTACGGTTTTAATTCCTGGTACAGGATGGGTAACTGGATCGGCCAGAACATAGAGATGCTTTCCCATTATGTGGATGTCATCTGCCCCATGTATTACCCCTCTCATTTTCCCAGGGACTTCATAAGTGATCTCCCCTACCTTGAAAGGGCAAAGCTGATTTACCAGGAGGGGAGTGAAAGGTCCGCTATGATCGCCGGGGGAAGAAGCCTTATCCGTCCCTATGTACAGGCTTTCCTTATCGGCGGGGAACTTTCCATGGAACAACAGGAATACTCCCGGTATTTACTTGAGCAGCTTCAGGGTACCCGGGCTGGGAACGCCTCGGGTTTTACTCTGTGGAATATGTCAAACAAGTACTACATGGTTACCATGCCGCTGCATGATTACGCGCAATCGAATTAATTTTTCACGAAATTTACATTTACGCAGGATTCGTTTTATTCTTGCAGGAAAATGACACACGTATTGCCTATCGCCAGTGGGAAGGGGGGTGTAAAGGCGGAAGAGACCCTCTCCTCATTCTATCCGCAAATCATTCTGAATATGGGAAGGAGCAGAGTAGACCTGTCGCTTGGGACTGGTATAATTACCTATATTTAACTTTTTTGTGCTGAACATGGCAAAAATTTCATGTTTCTGAAAGAGAGTTTCCAATGTCTTTGGAATTACCGATATGCTGGCTGGGCCAAAAAGTTTCTTCATCAGTGGTTTTGGTGGGCAACTCATTCCCGGTTGAAATCACTTCGTGATTTTTCCTGGATGGTTCATAGGCATGAAATAGGAATTCTGAATTACTTCAAAGTTCCTATTTCCAATGGTATCGTCGAAGGTTTGAACAATAAAGCGAAAGTTGTGTAGAGGCGCAAGATCTTTCGTCTCTACTATTCTGACAATTTCCATTCATCCATGATATATTAGTCTTTACAAATGTATACCGGAGGACAGTTCTTTTGTTTGGAAAGACCAGATATCTTTATAGACTTTTTTTTGCCTTTCTCCTGACGAGTATTCTTCCTCTGGGACTACTGAGTTCATTTTTCGGTCTATTCTCTGCAGATGTTCTTGAGGACTCCTACAGGCAGCAGTCGGAAGCCGCTATAAAAAATATTGCCAGAGAAATGAATCTTCAGCTGGAGAGTCTCAGCCATATTATATACACCCTAAGCCGCGATGAGGAGATTATACACACCCTGGAAACCATGGACGCAGCAGAAAGGCCAAATATGCTGAATCTTTATCAAAAACTTTACTCATCCCTGTCAGGAAATATAGATAACGCTGCGCTTCATATTATCAGTCAGACCGGACTTCCTTCATATTCTACCCAGCAGATTCCGAATTTCTACAAGGGAACCCCCTCTGACACAGCTGGAGGTCTTTTTCTCAAAGCCCGCCTTGATCCTGAAAAAACAATAGTTTCTCTAAACAATTACATTAATAACCATGGCACCCTGGTCACCCTTTCTTTGTGTAAATCCATACGGACAGAGGAAGGTAAAATTGTCGGATTTGTCGTTCTGGATATCTATAAAAACTATCTATCCATGATAGTCGACAGGATTAACCAGGGTATTTTCAGTGAGCTTATGCTGGTGGATCCAACCAGAAATCTGGTTTCTGATCTGTACCATCCGGAAAATGATGGGAATTTCAGTCAACTGCCATTTCTTACCGGAGTCACCCCTTTTAACGCCGGTCTATTTATTGAAGATGGAAGGATGATTACCTACCAGCCCCTTAAAAAGCCCCATATATCTTTAACCGGAACAGTTCCTCTTAACGTGATTCTGACAAACCTTGCATATCTGATACGCATCACTCTCTGGTTTCTTCTTGTCTGTCTGGTTCTTTCGGTTCTTCTTGCCATTCTTATTTCCCGTTCCATATCTAACCCGGTAAAAGAGCTGATCTTTTCAATGAGCAAGGTAGAAAAAGGAGACCTGAATGTGCGAATAGAATCGTCCAGAAAGGATGAGATCGGGATTTTATTTCAGAAGTTCAATATCATGACTGAACGTATCCGGGAATTGATGAAAGAAACTCTGGAAGAACAAGGCCAGCTTATGACAGCCGAAAGGAAAGCTCTTCTGGCACAGATAAACCCTCACTTTTTATACAATACTCTGAATACGATAAAATCCATATCCAAACTGGAGGGTGTTGAAAGCATAACAACTATCGTAACACAGCTGGGCAAACTGCTCCGGTCCACCATCGAGAATGCTCAGGAGTTTGTTACATTGGGAGAAAGTCTGGAACTTGTTGAAAGTTATCTGGCCATCCAGAGAATACGCTTTGGAGATAAGATACAGACCTCTATTCAGGCTCCGGAGACACTGTATCCTCATCCCTTCCCCAAACTTATTCTCCAGCCCATTATTGAAAATGCGGTAATCCATGGACTGGAACAAAAGGTTGGACCTGGCAGAATTGACCTTAAAGTAGGAAGAACAGAAAAAGAGATGGAGATTATAATTACCGATGACGGGATTGGGATAGATAAGCCCGGGCAGTTCCGGGAAGGGACTGGCAAAAACAACATCGGCCTGCATAATGTCCACCGCAGACTTCAGCTTTATTACGGGAAACCTTACGGCATCGATGTAGAAAGCAGCCCGGACCGGGGGACGAAGGTTACTATACGTATTCCTCTTAAAGAGGAATTTTTGTGATGATCAAGGTTGTTATAGTTGAAGATGAGAAACTGCTGCGCAGGGAACTTTCCCTGACTACACCATGGGAAGAGCTTGGATGTGAACTCCTGGGGGAGGCAGAAAACGGACTTGAAGGGCTTCAGCTGATTAAAAGAATAAGACCTCATATAATTATTACCGATATCAGAATGCCCGGACTGGACGGGCTTACAATGATCAAAAAGGCCCAGAGCAACAATTACCACCCTCAGGCCCTCCTCCTGACAGGTTATTCCGACTTTGAATACGCCAGGGAGGCCCTGCGTCTTGGTGTCATTGACTATATCCTGAAGCCTGTTGACGATGCCCAACTCTATATTCTTCTTAAGCAGATTGCACAGAAGGTCAGAGATTATATTGTCCACAATGAAGCTGCCGGGAATTTTGATATACTGAAGGAGAGCAGTCATTCCGCTTTCAATGAGTATTTCAAACCTCATGGAAGCAATATTACCGATAATTATGTTCAACAGGCCGTGGATTTTATTCATGCAAATTATCAATCCGATATTGCCCTGCAGGACACATCTGAACATCTGAAAATATCCCCCGGGTATCTTTCCCATCTGTTTAAAAATTACACAGGTTACACGTTTCTGAGATATCTGACCCTCTTCCGTCTAAGGCAGTCAATGCTGTTCCTGAAAGAACAGCATCTGCAGATTAGCGAGGTAGCATACAAATCCGGATTTCAGAATCCCGGCTATTTTATTCAGCTCTTTCGTCGTCATACAGGAGTCACGCCGGGTCAGTACAGGAAGGGGCTCCCCCTTCCAGCAAAGGCAGATGAGTGAATTCCATCACCCCCTCAGCCCTTCCTGGATGCGTACACCGAAGCACCGGAAACAAAATATTTGCTCATGGTAAAGAAAAGAACCAGCATGGGAATACTGGCCAGAAATGCCACTGCCATCATTGCTCCTTCATCTGTATATTTCTCCGCCGCGAACTTTACAATATACAGAGGTATGGTTTTCATCTTTTCGCTCTGAGCAACTAATAGAGGCCATAAAAGATTATCCCATTGGGAACGAAAGGTAAGAATGGCAAGGGTCGCTATGACCGGCTTACTATTTGGGAGGACAACATCCACAAAAATACGGATCTCTCCAGCTCCGTCAATTCGTGTAGCATCCAGAAATTCATCAGGAAAGGTGATCAGGAACTGACGCATCATAAAAACACCGAATGCATTTACCAGAAAGGGAAGTATCAATCCTCTATAAGAATTCTGCAGATGAAGTTTCGTAGCGACAAGATAGAGCGGAATCATTATAGCCTCGAAAGGTATCATCATGGTGGCCATAATAGCCAGGAATACAATATTTCTGCCCCGAAAACGAAATTTTGCAAGTCCGTATCCGGTAATAGCCGACAGAAGTACAGTAGTCACAGTTACAGCCCCGGAAA
>JAGLYY010000375.1 GCA_023131935.1 Spirochaetales bacterium
GCGGTAATCATAAAAAGCAAAGGTATAATTGTAAAAATTAAAGCACCAAGCAGTATAAGGATTCCAATTAATTTTGCAGTAGCGAGTCCTGCTTTATCTCTTGATGTTCTTAATAGTAAACTCATTTAGTATCTCCTAGTAGCTCACTTCATCAGCTTTTGATCCTTTAAACTGCAGCCAGGTAAAGAAGAGCATAATTACGAAGAGCAGTATGCTCATTGCGCTGGCTCTGCCGATAAGGTGGTCCCTAATCCCCGTATTGTAGATATTCAAAGTGATTACATTGATAGGTGCCTGAGGTGATCCGGACTGAACGAATAAATACTGGGTACTGAAGGTTTTCAGACACTGAAGCATGGACATAATAGAAACGAGGAGAACGGTAGGTTTCAGGAGAGGAAGCGTTATCCTCCAGAATATCTGTCTTGGAACGGCACCGTCAATCCGGGCAGCTTCATATAAACTCGAAGGGATAGACGCTAATCCGGCAATGAATATAACAACGAAATATCCAATATACTTCCAGAAATATACAAGAATTGTGGAAAACTGGACCATGAATGAATTGGAAAGCCATAGATGATCAATACCGGGTGTACGCATAATAATATTTAGCCACTGGTTAGCAATTCCTCTGGGATCAAAAATAGTCATCCAGATTACAGAAGCAACAACAGAAGAAAGTACGGCGGGAGAATAGTAAGCGAGTTGCAGGAATTTTTTACCCTTTCGAAGATTCATAATCAAAACAGCCAGTAAAAGGCTGCTGATTACCAGAGGTATGAAAGTTCCTATAGTAAAAACGAATGTGGCCCTGATGGAATTCCAGAAATCAGTCGATGAAAGCAGATATTTATAATTATCGAAACCCAGAAAGTCAGGGGCTTTCAGAGATAATATCTTTTTCCTGAACAGACTCGTATAACCTGCGTTAAGGATTGGATAAAAACTAAAAAGGACAAAAAACAACAGAGAAGGGGTGACAAAATACCAGCCCCACCGGGAAAGCTTTTTTTCAATCCCCGAATATTTCTTCCTCATTATTGATTCCTTGAAAGATAGAATAAGGCGATGATACCGGGAAAACCGGATAAACCACCGCCTTTTTTAATACTATTGAGATAACTCTACTGCTGATCCAAAACTTCCTGGGCTTTCACTTTCAGAGATGCAAGAGCCTTCTCAGGTGCGATTCCGCTGAGCATTACCCCTTCTACAGCTTCCTTGATAAGTTCCTGAATCTTTGCGCTGTTCTCTGCATAGTAAACGATATGACCTTTAGCAAGATCGTCTGCAAAGACATTTGCATATGGTATGCTTTTAAATGTTTCCGAACTCATCAATGCCTTGGTGGGCTGTATAAGTCCAACCTCAGTCAAATATTCTTCGGAATGAGAAAGCATAAAACTAATGAATTCCCAGGCAACTTTCTGTTCTCTCTCCGGCTTCTGACTGTTGACCATATAGTAATGACCATAGTAGGCCGAAGCTACATTATTAACCGCATTTTCGAACTGCGGGAAAGGAATCACCATCCAGTCTCCACTGTCATAGAATTCCTGATTATC
>JAGLYY010000376.1 GCA_023131935.1 Spirochaetales bacterium
GTCGATCAATGATATTGAAAGATTACTAGAGAAGACAATATAATAAAATTTTCACAACAGAACCTTCCGGGAGCCTGAAAATGGATCTTGGTACGATTTGACACCTCTGATTTAATCCATGGAAATGGCTGTCAACAATAATTCATCATTAAACACCTGAAAAAAAGACTCTGTGGATGCAAAGGGCTCCATCTCAACCATTTTAGCTTTGATATTTCCGTGGGTTGCCAGCGGGATCGGTTTTGCAGATCTGACAGCAAAACGGGACAACCCGTTTCCATTCTTGACAGAAACTGTTGTAGTGAATATTCGCAGTTTAAGAGTCTTCTCAGTCTCAAGGAAGCCCCGCCCCCGTTTGCACCCGAACTCTCCGTCGGATAGCACACATCCTTTTGGACATATTACACAAATGATCTTTCCCTCTACCTCGTTGAAATATGATGAAGTGAACTGAGGGCGTTCTATCTCTTTATATGGGGGACCAGCTTCGCGGGCTTTAATGAAAGCATCCTGATCAGTAAGGAATTCTATGGCGGCACTGGCCACGTTTTCCCCTTCAATAGAAGCAGAATCAGCCAGATCATTAATATGGAGGGCATTCCCCGCGGAAAAAATGCCGGGAAGCGGTGATTCGAAGTGGTTATTGGCAATTGGGATCCCGTCGCGGCCAAGAAGTCCGGGAAGACCTGTTTCCTTTAACAGCTCAGCTTCGGGTATTAACCCAACGGCAAACAGGACTGTGTCGCAGGGAATGAACTCACGATCTTCCACATTTCCAGCAGAATCACCTACCCAGGCACCCGCAACCCGGCGGCGTCCGGTAATCTCGATAATCTCCTTTCCAAGGGAGAGAGGAATCCCAAAATCATCAAGGCACTGTATCTTGTTTCGAAGGAGACCGCTGAGATAGGGGAGCCGTTCCAGTACACGTACGACTTTGTACCCCTCAATAGAAAGGCGTCTTGCCATGATAAGGCCAATGTCTCCCGAACCCTGAATAACCACGTGACTGCCGAT
The DNA here is from genome assembly GCA_023131935.1 of Spirochaetales bacterium. Taxonomy (GTDB): domain Bacteria; phylum Spirochaetota; class Spirochaetia; order JAGLYY01; family JAGLYY01; genus JAGLYY01. The sequence continues at coordinate 1,018 of JAGLYY010000376.1, forward strand.
CTTAATTCCCTCAATGTTTATTAAACTTTGTGCCGCGCCTGCTGTAAAAACACCGGCCGGCCTGGTTCCTGCGACACTGATATTCTCGCGGGTCCGTTCAAAAGAACCGGTAGCCAGAATTACTACCCGTGTTGTGACTTCCTTAAGAGGGAAATCACCGGAGGCGATAGTAAGCTGGTAGGTGTTGCCATTGGCCCCGGTTTTTACTTTGATGTCGAGGACTGTTGAACTATAGACCTTTGTAACACCGGACTGTTCCAGCGTTTTATCAAGATAATGGGCGTACTGTGGTCCTGATAGTTCTTTTCGGTAATAGGAAAGGCCAAACCCGGAATGGATACACTGGTTAAGAATCCCTCCTGTCTGGAAGCCCCGGTCTATCAACAGAATATTATCAATACCGCGTTGTTTCAGTTTCAACGAGGCCGCGGCTCCCGCGGCTCCGGCACCGATAACAATTGCGTCAATAATCTGAGTCATTGAGTACCTCTTCAGCAGTTATTCCAAGTTCCTCTTCCACAACATGAAGGAGGCGGCTGAGACACCGGCCGCCCTGGCAATCTCCCATGAGGGTGTGGGTGCGTTTCTTAATCGCGTTCAGGATCCCAATTCCCCGTTTATCTGACGAAAAAACTTCGCCTGAAAGAGGAGAATGGAGGGCATCACGAATTTCCCCTTTACTGACCCTTCCGCAGAAGCAGATGATCTCTCCATACGCCGGGTCCCGCTCTGTAAGAGATCGGAAATCACTATTACTAAGATCCCGTGCCCGAACAGGTCGTATCCGCTTGTAGGAAAACCGGGAATTGATGGATAGGTCCATCCTGTTTCCGATGATGTTTTCAATAACATGATGGGCTATAGAAGGCGCGCCGGTAAGACCCGGTGATTCTATACCGATGATATGGATAAGATTTGGGATATTTGGTGATTCATTGATGTAGAAATCTTCGAAACCGGAGGATGTCCCCGGACCGAAAAGCTTAGAGCGGATGCCGGAGAAGTTTTTAATTGCTGTATAACCACGCAGACCCGGGACCATCTCCCAGGCCTCATTAAGAAGCTGCCGCATAGTTGGAATTGTGTTTTCCAGGTTTTCAGGAAAATCGGTAAACTCAGCAGATGGGCCGATAAGAAGGTTGTTATGGACCGTTGGTGTTAGGTGTACCCCAAGGCCACCGCCGTCTGATGGAGGGACCGGGTATATGGCCATATCAACAAGTTCAACAGCCTTTTTTTCAAGAATATAATATTCGCCCCGCCAGGGGTATATTTTTAAATCAATGGAGTCGATAAGGGAAGCCACCTTGTCTGAATAAAGACCTGCCGCGTTCACAACAAAACGCCCTCCGGCAGAAAAACCGGATGTTGTCCCCACATGAAAACAATCTTCAGGGATTCCAGTATCTTCAGTGGATAATTTTTCAATGGACGAAACTTCGCAGGAGGTTTTTATGGTTGCTCCGTTCAGTAAGGCATTTTCAGCCAGCGCGATTGTCAGCTCATAGGGGGAAACAATAGCTGTTTTTTCAGAAAAGAGAGCGTATGCCGGACCTGAATAGTTGTCATGACCATTATACAATGACGGCTGAAGGGACTGTATCTGTTTTCGCTCAATGAGTGAAAGTCCTTCGCATTTATTCGCGAGACCCTGTTCATAGAGTTGAACCAGAGTTTTCTTCTCTTTATCATCTTTAGCAATGACCAGTTTCTTACAGTCATTATAATCGATCTGTAAATCATTACAGAGTTTCGGAAAATACTTTAACCCATCCACGTTGAACTTTGCTTTTAAAGATCCAACAGGGACATTAAAACCGGCATGTAAAACCCCGCTGTTTGCTTTACTTGTCCCCTCTGAAACATCAGCCTCTTTTTCAAGAAGGAGAACACTAAGATTATATTGTACTGCTTCATGGGCAATCGCGCACCCGACAACCCCGCCGCCGATTATAATGATATCGTAAATCATGGTTGTATTATACAAAAAATCCATTTTAATGCATATATCTTATTACTCTAATAAGATCCAAATTCCGTATTATGGCCGGTTTTTATCTTTTAAAATATCCATTTTCTTTTTCACAAGAACTTAATAAAGGTGGTAAAATAGCCAAATAACCAATTGGCAAAATAAGCAGATATTCAATCTGGCTATAAAGGAGGGATTTTAATGTCCCGGTTAATTTGGCAGGAAATAGTCGGTCTTCTCAATCTGGAACCTCTCCCGGTTGAAGGGGGATATTTCAGGAGCACCTGGGTTTCAAGCTTCCTGTTAACCAGGTTTCCGGATGGCGGGGGTGAGC
>JAGLYY010000377.1 GCA_023131935.1 Spirochaetales bacterium
AAAAAAGGTTTAAAGTGTTTGGGAACTGCAAAAATTTTGATTTTTGCAGTTCCCTCAACTATTTCTTAAAAGATCCGCTCTTTTATGTTGAAAATCTCAATCCCGTACCATCTTTCGATGTCTCGGCCTGAGCTTTGAGAGAGGGTCGTAGACCCGAACGGGTGGCAAATTTATTATTCGTTTGAAGTAAGAAGCCACAGAGCACACAAGTACACAGAGAAAGGGCAGATAGCTCTATCCCAGGTTCTATCCTACTTAAAAGTCACTGGATTAAAAACAGCTTCACTGATTGATTTCAATGAAAAAACTTTGAATTCTGGTATCAAGCGGATATCGATGTAGTTATTAGATTCCCAAGAACCACTCCATTCTTCCTCTGCGCTTGTGGCAAAAATTCTTATTCGTTTGAAGGAAGAAGCCACGGAGCACACAGAGAATGAGGAGAGGTTGGAACATTTGCTATATTTAAATCAGAACATTAACTATATTTATTTTAACATTGACAAAAGAAAAGCACATTGTTATTTTCTTAATCAACAACAGGAGGAATTGATGGAAGAAATTCGGGAATCTACCTCGTCAAAGCTCTGGAATAAGAACTTTTTTCTTCTCTGGCAGGGACAACTGGTCTCCGCGCTTGGTGATGTTGTCTACGAGATCGCTCTCGGGTTCTGGGTCCTGGCTGTTACCGGTTCCACTGCTATTATGGGATCCCTGATGGCTGCTTCAGCCCTTCCGAGAGTACTGGTCGGTCCCTTTGCCGGGGTGTGGGTAGACAGAATGGACCGTAAATGGATCCTTGTGGTTATGGATGCCCTCCGGGGTATTGCCATTGTAGGGGTCGCGATCTTTGCTTTTCTTGGAATGCTTGAGATCTGGATGGTCTTTGTCGCTGGTATTCTTATTGGTCTTTGCGGGGCTTTCTTCAATCCTTCCGCCGCCTCAGTTCTACCGGACCTGATTCCGAAAGAGAAGTTGATGAAGGGAAATTCCGTGTTTTCCATGATCCATTCCGGATCGGGAATACTCGGCAGTACCGGGGGTGGATTCATGTATCTTATCCTTGGTGCCCCCCTCATGTTCCTGATAAACGGGATCTCTTATCTGTTTTCCGCTTTCACTGAGATTTTTATCAAAGTCCCGAAAGTCCGCCATGAAAAAAAGGATTTTCATTTCTGGAGTGATATGAAGGAGGGCTTCACCTTTACCTGGAATTACAAAGGACTCAGGTTTCTCTTTCTCTCCGCGGCGGTTATTAATTTCTTCGCTTCAATGGGGTTTGTTCTTATTCTACCTCTTTTCCAACAGGATCCGGCTTTAGGAGCTGGTAAATATGGTCTTGTTATGGGTGCCCTCACTTTCGGAATGTTTTTAGGGATGGTCCTTCTTTCTACTGTCCAGGTTCCGGTTAAAAAGCGATTCAAGATGTTTGGTCTTGCCGCCATGGGCATGACTATTGCCTGGGCACTTTTTCCCCTTACCATAAACCTTCCACTGATGATTACTCTCGTTTTTCTTGGAGGTGTTGGCAATTCGATTTTAAACATCATGATCCAGACAATTACCCAGTTAACGATACCACAAAACATGCGTGGAAAGGTTTTCGGCCTCCTGGGTACCCTCTCCCATAGCCTGACACCCCTCGCCATGGCCGCCGGCGGGATTTTGGGTGAGTTTTTCCCGATTCCCCTGGTGATTTCGGTGAGTTTCACCATCATCTTTTTTGCAATGGTACCGATGCTGTTCTCCCGGGATTTCAGAGATTTTATAGAATACAATCCCGATTCGGAGGAAGCGAAGAAAGAAGTAAAGAGAGAAGAAGCTTGATTACCGGTGCTCTGTAGGGATAGAATACTGAACAAGCCAATTCTCGCTGTCTCGAATCAGAAAGACCCGGAGCGGGCATCAGGAGAGGACCCTTATGAAAGAAAAGGACCAACAGCTGTCAGTGATCGACCCGAGTTACCTTGTTTACCGGGAGAAGATTTCCAGATCTGTTGAAAAGGGAGACGCGGGGTTCAGGGCCCATCTGATTCCCTGGGTAGCCGTAAATACTTTCCTTGTTTTCCTAAATATCTTTACCAGCCCCGGCTTCCCATGGGCGGCTTTCCCGGCGGCTGGGTGGGGGATCGGCCTTATCACCCATTATGCCGGTGTGCTTGAGAATCGAAGACGGAAGAGGGATATTGAGAAGCTTCCGAAGTTAAACAGACATCAGTTCAGAATTTTAAGGAAGATCCACAGAAAACGGGGGGCGTTTCGGGCCCACCTTGTTTCAAACGCCGCCGTCTCCGGGTTTCTCTGTATGGTGAATCTTATTACCTCCCCTGGTTTTCTCTGGTTCCTGATCCCCACTGCCGGCATGGCGATGGGGGTTACTATCCATTGGTCCAATTTTTTCCCGGTTCGGAGGAAGTTGCGGAAGGACCTGAAACAGGCCCTGGAAGAGGAGGGGGTTTTCACCTCAGTCACAGATAATTGGCCGGGAGAGACCCCAAAACCGGCACTTCTAATGGAAGCTGAACGCATTCAGGCGGGGGTGTTAAAACACCTGCAGGATCTTGGAACAAAGAGTCATTCACTAGGAGAAGATATTCCCGGGATCCTCTCGAATTATGTAAAACAGATAGGTATCCTCAGCGGGAAGGGGCGGGAAATGGATCACGTGATCCGGGAAATGCCGGTAAAAGAGCTCCGGGATGACCGAAACAGACTCGAACAGCGTTTGCATAGCACAAATGAGTCCTTGATGAAGAGGGAATACCGAAAATCAATAGAAGAAATTGACAGGCAGCTGAACTCCTGCGAAGAGATAGGCAAGCATCGGGAGATCCTTGACTTACGGGTTAACTCGGCATTGAATAACCTGAAACAGATGCAGCTTGATCTCGTCAGGATGAAGAGTATGGGAACCGATGAACAGACCGAACTCGAGATCCTAAGAGAGAGAACAAAAGAATTATCCCTCCGTCTGAACGATTTGACCGAGGGATATGATGAATTGGAATTTTAAGTTCAGGTGATTAAATCCTGATGCCCGCGTACCACCGGGGGTAGAGTTCCATTACCGCGGTCCCATTGTATTTTATCGTTTGCGGAGTACCCGACAGAAATGGGGGCAGTTCCGGTGTAACGCCGGGGATATGGCCGTCAATACTGATCCCCCCGAAGATAGCAAAGGAAGAGCCCAGTTCAATGCCCAGCCCTATCCGGGCAGCCGGAATAATCGGGAAATTATCGCTCGCTGAAAACAGGGCGATTAAGTTTTCCTCAGCCGATCCGCCCCAGGCAGCCCGTTTCCCTGAAAGATCAAATTCCAGGTAAGCGGCGCCAATCGGGAAATGTAATCCCCAACCAAAACCCGCAATCATCTGCTCCCCTGGAGTCTCAAAATGGGTACCCCCATAGGCAAAGGTATAGAAATTCCGGGTACCGAACTGTAAACCAAGGTAGGT
>JAGLYY010000378.1 GCA_023131935.1 Spirochaetales bacterium
TCATTCCTCCGGATCCCCACAAATCAATAAAGCATACCATCGTTGACCTTGGGGATGATGTGTATACCGTGGGCAGGCCCCATCCGATGATCGATCCATCAACCAGAATTGACAGGATAAAAATTGAAGCTGAAGATCCTGAGGTCGCGGTCATGCTCCTGGATGTTGTTCTCGGTTATGGTTCCCACGAGGACCCGGCGGGAACGATGCTCCCCGCCCTGAAAGAGGCGAAGGATAAAGCCGAAGCACTCGGAGGATATCTTTCAATAGTAACCTCGATTACCGGTACCAAAGGGGATTTTCAGGGCCTGGAGGTAACAAGGGCTAAGCTGGAATCAATCGGTTGTGTCGTGATGCCCTCTAACTACCAGGCGTCAATGATTGCTCTTGAGATCATGCGGAAGGTGGTGAAGTGATGGATGTAAAGAATATTAATGCCCTGTTTGATCAGGACTTATCGGTCGTGAACCTCGGGCTGGAATCATTCGCCGAGAATCTCCGGAATGAGGATGTTAAAGCAGTCCAGGTCCAGTGGAAACCTCCCGCAGGCGGGAATCGGGAAATCGCTCTGTTCCTCGATAAGCTCGAAGAGATCCGGGGAAAAATCGATATCGATGCCGCGAATAAAAAGGCCGCGGAAATCATCAATAAAGGAAAACCGACCCTTATTGATATTTCTACTGCCGGAGAAGCGATTCCCGGTTATCATAAAAAACTGGTCCTCCACGCGGGGCCTCCTGTAGAATGGGAACGGATGAGCGGGCCCACACGGGGGGCGGTTATCGGCGGCCTCGTGTATGAAGGTCTCGCGGAAACCTATGAAGCGGCAGAAAAACTCGCGGCTTCCGGTGAAATTGAGTTTGCTCCATGTCATCATTACGCGGCTGTCGGTCCGATGGCAGGGATTGTAACCTACAGCATGCCGGTCTGGATTTTCGAAAATAAAACCTACGGAAATAAATCTTTTGCCACCCTGAATGAAGGACTTGGAAAAGTTCTCCGGTACGGCGCCTATGGTGATGAGGTCCTTGAGAAGCTCAGGTGGATGGACTCGGTGCTTGCGCCGGTCTTGAAAAAAGCCCTCGATCTCCATGGCGAGATCGACATAAAGAACCTTATTGCTCAACTTCTCCAGATGGGTGATGAAGGGCACAACCGGAACAGGGCCGGGACATCCCTCTTTATCCGGGAACTTGCTCCCTATATCGTTTTACTTGATGAACCGAAGGAAGAGCTTTCCAGGGTCCTGAAGTTCATGCATGAGAACGATCATTTCTTCCTGAATCTCTCGATGCCCGCGGCAAAATGCATCGTTGACGCGGCAGCGGGGATTGAGGGTTCTTCGGTGATAACGGCGATGGCCCGCAATGGTACCGATTTCGGGATAAGGATTTCCGCACTGGGTGACCGGTGGTTTATCGCTCCCGCGACTATGGTTGATGGTCTGTATCTGCCGGGGTTCAGCGCTGATGACGCCGCCCCGGATATTGGGGATTCGGTAATCACCGAAACTATCGGCATCGGAGGTTTTGCCATGGCAGCGGCTCCGGCAATCGTAAAGTTTGTCGGCGGCAGCCCCAAAGATGCTGTTGCTACAACCAAACGGATGTACGAAATAACGGTGACAGAAAATGATATCTTCCAGATCCCTGCTCTTGATTTCCGGGGCACCCCAACTGCCATCGATGTGATTAAGGTTGTGGAAACTGATATTCTGCCTGCCATCAACACCGGTATTGCTCATAAGGAACCGGGAATCGGCATGGTTGGCGCTGGATTGGTAAAACCCCCGGAGAAATGTTTTTTCGATGGGTTTAAAGCATTTGTGGAAAAATATTCCGGATAGCCGGGAAAAAAGTAAGGAGAGAAATTATGAAAATTATTGATCTTACGATCCCCCTTGGTATTGGAACGCCTCCCTGGCCTACCTATATACCTCTTCAGGTGCAGTATTTTAAACGATTGGCCCCTAATGGCGCGAATGGCCAGGTGGTAACCCACTCGAACCATGTCGGGACACATCTTGATGGGGAGATCCACTTCTATACTCCGGGCAAGGATATTGCTGAGCTCGATTTTGATTACCTCTTTCATGATGCAGCTATCGTCGACCTTTCTGATTGTACAGAAGATTACGATGTATACACATCAGCAATGGTAGAGGAACGGGTAGAGGTAAAGGAGGGTGATATCCTCATCATCAGCACAGGTTATCACCAGTATGGCTGGGACCAGCCAACCGCTGATGAAGTACGGTATATGATTAAGCACCCGGGGCCGGACAGGGAATTCGCCGAGTGGGCAAAGAAAAAGAAACTTCGCTGGATCGGTGTAGACTGCGGTTCCGCGGACCATCCGATGAATACAAAGATTCGGGACTGGATGCCGAAGGAGGCGGAAGAAGCGGATAAACATTTCAGGAAAAAGTACGGCAAAGCCCTGAAAGAGGTCTTTACCGATGACAAGTATCAATTGATGCATCTTGAGATGTTCAACCATTCCATTATCCACGCTGAGTGCGTTGGCGGAGATATCGATCTCCTCTTGAACCGGCGTGTTAAGGTCGGCTGTTTCCCCTGGCGTTTTGTTGATGGAGAATCAAGTATTGCCCGAATCGTCGCCTTTGTTGAGGATGATGAATACGAAGAACTGATGGTCGTAAAGGCGAAGTGTAAACTTACCAAACATGGTGATGTTGCCACAGCCCTCAATCCCTGGTTGAACGAAGAAGCGAAAAAACGCCGTCCCGGAAAATAAGAAAAATGAAGGGCTATCCCGTTGATGGATAGCCCTTTCTGCTGATCGGTTTCCCTCTTGTGATAAAGAATCCCTAAAACTGGTCCGGTCTCGGGTCGGAACAGTGAACGACCACGCACGATTCCTTCCCGCGGTACTACAAGCTACAGCCCGCTAACCTAATGTCTACAGGAAGATGAAAGAGCTTATACCCTGGTTCTTCGATAGTGAAACTGGCAAAGCAATAGCTCCCCCCAATGAGGTACACCAGATGCTGGAATGGGGGGTGAATAATCTTCTTAAAAAGAAGGTTGTCCGGTTTTCTACGGGAGTTCCTGTTGAAGAGATAATAGCTCATCTGATTAAGGGTGGCGGTGTAGTTCTCTCCGGGAAATTCAAGCTTAAGAGCAGGACACTGAACCACATAGTATCCCTGGCAGGCTTTATAACCGATGAGAATGAAGATATTACCCACCTTATTATTGATGATCCTTACTGCAACTTCAGGACAGAATACACTGACTACCGGGGTAACAATGTTGCAATTACAAAGGGTGAATTTATTACGATATTAAGCCTGTGGGGAATGAAGGTAAAAAATGTGCACATTTAGCCGGATAGGATAGAAACATGGCTGAATGGAGCAGGAGCGATGGGTATTAGACGTGAAGGGCAACCTGCATGACTGTAAGAGATATTTCCGCGAGAGGGAAAATACCTCTTACAGGATTTCTTTCGCGGTCTAAAAATATAATCTACTCGCAGTCGCATCTTTTCCCTGTATATTACCAAATAATACGGATTCGTAAGATACTGTAATGTATCGTACATAATTGTGAATTGTGCCCCTGGAATAATTATAATTTCATTGCTCTTCTTCCAAAACATCCAGTAACTCAAAGTTTTTCTTATAATTTTTATGCACTTCGACATTCTATTGTAATAGATAACAGATAAATGCCTGATGCTTCACAAATATAGATAAAAACCTTGTTTTTTTTCAGAAATTCGGCTAATAGTAGTTATGTTCAATTTTTCCTGGCATTTATTTCAGGTGTTACTGAGTCATCCCTGACGCAGTAAGCAGTGAAATATTTCATTCTTGTTGTCAACAATGCTGAGTTTATACAAGCTTAATATGAATGGATAGGATGCTAACCGAAACAGAGAAAAAAATGATTACAAATATTAGAAAACAGCATTATGTATGGCGACATTATCTTAAGCCTTGGCTTATAGATGGAAAAATATGGTGTATCCGTGCTCTAGAGACTTTTAACATTAATATTGACAAAATCGCAAAGGATGATTATTTCTATAGAGCAGAATCATTGACTGAAAATGAAGATATGCTGATAACTTCCTTTATTGAAAATATGGATCCATTAGGACGAAATTTGCTTAACGGTATATTTTCTATATATACAAAAGCATCACATGGATCAGAGTTTGATAGAAATAATACAATAGAGAATTATCACTCGCTTATAGAAAGGAGTGCTATTCCGTTATTAGAGAAAACATATAATAATGAATTAAGCTTTTGGGAAAATGACATGGATAGAGCAAGCTTTGGTTATTACATTGGAATGCAATATACAAGAACAAAGAAATGCAGAGATAGCACAATAAAAACATTTGAGGCACTAAAAAACCATCCAGATAATCCCGGTGATATAAATCCATTAAAAATAGGAAATGTATTAGCATTAATATTGGCGGAAGCTATTGGTAATTGGATTTTTTCCTGTGCAGAACCTACAATTATTGAAAATGATTCAGAGATTGGTTTTCTAACAAGTGATCAACCAGTTTATAATCTAAAAGCTAATGAAGTTGACTTATTACAACCTGTAAATGAATTTGAATTATTTTATCCGATTGCTCCACAGAAGGCCCTAATTATTCAGGAAAAAAATAAAAATGAAACAAAAAGGTTAGACGAATACAACCATTTTATTGCTAGTATGGCAAGAGAGTATATATTTGCTAGATCAAAGCAAGATTTAATTAGATATTTTCATGATACCTAATAATCGTTTTAACTTTGATCTCATGGAGCTATGCAATAGGTTTACACGTTTTTACAGTAGGGTAATTTTGGATGTATCGCCTTCGCCATCCATGGCTTGCCAATCAATGAAGTATACCAAGAAAAATCAGTACATAACAGAGAGTATATATGACGTTGCTCAGCTTCTGGCCTTCGTCTA
>JAGLYY010000379.1 GCA_023131935.1 Spirochaetales bacterium
AATACAATAAATAACGGTGATATATTCCGATGGCAAAAATCCTATTATGATAACATTATCCGTGATATCGGTTCGTTAAATCGAATCCGGCAATATATTATTAATAATCCGATAAATCAGGACCCCGGAGGCAATTAGTAATTTAATGAACCTGGGAACGCTGGAATCGACATAACCGGAAAAAAACAGAAAGAAGAAATAGAAATTGGTTCGAGTGTTTTTATCTTCTACTGCTGGTATTTGGAATGATGATTCTGATTGCCGGAGCGTTCTTTTTTGACGCTGAACAGAGGGGATATCATGGGGTAATCTGAGATAACAAGTATGTGGATATACAGATGAGGTATAACAGGAAGTAGTGAATATCCTTGAGTTTAGTAGAATTGAAATTAATTGAAACATCTGTTATATTTTTATCATGATCGAAGAAAGAGAAATAAAACGTGTTGCTACTCTTTTAGGAGATGCCGCCAATGCATCCCGAATTATTTTGTTTGGCTCTTATGCGCGTGGTGAAGCCAAAGAAGATAGCGATGTTGATCTGATGATAATTGTTGAAAGCGATTTACCCAGATTCAAACGCAGCAGGGATCTCTATAAACTTTTGCGCCCTTATCCTTTTGGTATGGATTTACTTGTATATACGCCAAAAGAAATTGAAAGAGGTAAGAGGTCACCTATTTCTTTTATTTCGACCGTATTACGGGAAGGAAAAACACTTTATGTCGGCGGAGATAGAAATAGCAAGGCAGTGGCTGGATAAAGCCGGAAATGATCTGCTAAATGCAGACAATAATCTCAAATCGGAAGAAATTCCATTTGACACGGTCTGCTTTCATTGTCAGCAAGCTGCTGAGAAGTTCCTCAAAGCCTACTTGGCTGGAAAAGGTCAATCCTATCCCATTACTCACGATCTCTTTCTCATTTTGGAAAAAATCTTGCCAATTAACAAAGATGCAGCGAACTTGCGTGATTCGCTTGCGATACTCATTCCTTATGCAGTTGAGATTCGCTATCCTGATGATTGGTATATGCCTACAAAGGAAGATGCTTTAGAAGCACGGCAGGCTGCCGGTCAAGTACTAAAATGGTTTGAGAATGCTTTACCTGAGATGTTCTAGTAATCACAAAAAGGATAATAACACGATGTACTCAGATGCGTAGGGTTATACTGGTAGGCAGTATTGTAGGAATAGGCCGGGATGGGGAGAGGATATGGTAAATTGTTGGATGTTAAATGGGACTTGAATCAATAGCAATTGTAGCCTGCTCAAACGGATTAAAAGATACTGAAAGACACATTCTAGAAAGTATAGTCCAGACGTTTACGAGAATGAACGTTTCTTGCCGAATTTCCGAGTTCATATTTCAAAGAAATACGCATTTCATAAACGAGGCTCGCCAAAAAGCTGAGGAATTCAATTCATTCCTTTTGGATAGCAAAATAGAGGCGCTATTTGACATATCCGGAGGAGACGCGGCCAATTTGATTCTGCCATATATTGACTTCAGATTATTCGAAAAGACTAAAAAACCCTATTTCGGCATAAGCGATAATACGGTTCTGCTAAACGCTATTGTATCAATGTCCAGTATCCCGGCCTATCATTACTTCATCAGGAATGCTGTCGGGCAAGATCAACTGAATCATCTCGCATTGATGGTAATGACGGATAGGCGGAACGAAATCAATTTTTCGTATTACTTCCTTGAAGGCCATAGTGTTTCCGGAGAAGTGGTGGGCGGGAATTTGAGATGTTTTCTTAAAACTTCCTGCACGAAGTATTTTCCCGTTTTAGAGGGAAAGATTTTATTCTTGGAAAGCTTGGGCGGAGACCCGGTCAGGATTGCATCGTATTTAACGCAAATCAAACAGATGCGAATCTTTGACAGAATCAAGGCTCTGCTGTTGGGGACTTTTACCCAAATTGAAGAAGGTAACCTCTGTCCGGGAGTTGATGAGATGGTATGTGACCTCACAAGAGAGTATTCTTTTCCCATTGTGCGGACGAAATGTGTTGGGCATTCATCGGATTCAAAGGTGCTTCCGTTAGGAGTACAAGTAATGTTCGGAGAGGATTCGGAAATATAAACCTAAGAACTGAGACAACCTGAAAGGTCGATTCAACCCAATGTTCAAGAAGCCCTGGCTGCATGGGCGAGTAGCAATCCGACCACAAAATCAAAGATTTTGTGGTCGGAGGCGACCAGC
>JAGLYY010000038.1 GCA_023131935.1 Spirochaetales bacterium
ACCCTTATCAAAGAGGACAAAGCCTACGTTGACAGTTTAAGCGCGCAGGAAATTCGTGAATACAGAGGGACCCTCACGAAACCGGGTAAGGACAGCCCTTACCGGAACAGGAGCCGGGAGGAAAACCTGGAACTCTTTCTGAGGATACGGAATGGTGAATTTGAAGAGGGGGCCCATGTACTCCGGGCAAAAATAGACATGGCCTCCCCGAACCTCAATATGAGGGACCCTACTCTCTACAGGATCCGGAAAGCTCACCACATCAGAACCGGGGACACCTGGTGCATCTACCCGATGTACGATTTCGCTCATAGCCTCTCTGATGCCATTGAGGGAATTACCCACTCCCTCTGCGACATCTCCTTCGAGAATCACCGCCCCCTCTATGACTGGTTCATTGAAAACCTGCCTGTTCCAGCCGCTCCCAGACAAATAGAATTCGCCCGGTTAAACATAACCTATACAATCCTGCACAAGAGGAAACTGCGCCGGCTTGTTGAAGAGGGGCACGTGACAGGATGGGACGACCCCAGGATGCCTACCCTCTCGGGACTACGAAGACGGGGATATACCCCGGAAGCTATTAAGAGTTTTATCAAGGCGGTTGGGCTCTCCAAAGTTGAGAGTATGGTGGATCATGCGCTTCTCGAATACCACCTACGGGAGGACCTCAATGCCCGCTCCCCCCGGGTTATGGCGGTGTTGAAACCCCTGAAGGTTGTTATTACCAACTGGCCTACAGGCAAAGTGGAGATGGTTCCGGCAGTGAACAACCCCGAAGACCCCGCCTCAGGAACACGGCTTATTCCCTTCTCAAAAGAAATCTATATCGAGCAGGATGATTTCATGGAGGACCCTCCAAAGAAATACTTCCGGTTGTCGCCAGGCAGGGAAATAAGGCTGAAACACGCCTACTATATCCGATGCGATGAAGTAATAAAGGATCCGGATACCGGTTGTATCCGGGAATTGCGGTGTACCTATGATCCTGAGTCCCGGGGCGGCATGACCCCTGATGGAAGAAAGGTCCGTGGGACCTCCCACTGGGTCTCTGTGGAACACGCTGTGCCGGCGGAAGTACGAATATACGATCACCTTTTTACAAAACCTGACCCTGAAAATACCGGTGAAGGGGAAGAGTTTATTGACTTTTTCAACACCGATTCCCTGACAGTTCTTACAGACTGCAGAGTGGAACCGGGGCTTCGGGACGCGAAGCCTGGTACAACCTGCCAATTCCTGCGACAGGGTTATTTCTGTCCCGATAGTAAAGACAGCTCCCCCGATCATCTCGTTTTCAACCGGACCGTTGGGATGAGGGACACCTGGGCAAAAATTCAGAAGAAAAAATGAGATAATTTGATTTTCTGGACGTCCGGGAGTTCGTATAGTAGACTGAGATGAGTGATACCTCTTGATGGGATGGATTGTATGAGTGAAAAGACCATTTTTGAGAAAATCCTCGAGGGGAGCATCCCCTCAGACAAGGTTTATGAGGATGAAGATGTATTTGCCTTTCGGGACATAGACCCCCAGGCGCCAGTACACGTTCTCGTCGTTCCAAAGGTGAAGACCAGGAGCCTTGCTACGATAAAGAAAATGGACAACGACTCCATTGCCCGATTTATTAAGGGCATATCCACTGTCGCGACAAATCTTGGTCTCGACAAAGAGGGATACCGGGTTGTACTCAACCATGGTAAATACGGACAGCAAAGCGTTGAATACATCCATGCGCATATTCTTGGAGGCCGGCAGATGAGCTGGCCTCCAGGTTAACACATTATTTGATTAAAAAATCTTTCTTTGGAGGGGCTATGACTAAAACTGATTTACAAGAGTACCGGGAGAAACTGAAAAAAATTGCCGCTTTCCGGTATTTCACCGACCCGGCGGTGACGGAGTTTCTTCGAATCGCCCACATCGAAAAGCATAAGAAGGGAGACTGTATCATTACGGAAGGGGATATGGGCGAAGTCTTTTACGCGGTTCTCGATGGAACGGTTAACATTTCAGTAAAGGAAAAAGACAAAGGTGTTTTTATCTGCGCCCTTGGGGAGGGAGAGGTTTTTGGAGAAGCCGCGATTTTTCTAAAGATGAAGCGTACCGCGAACGTTGTCAGCGCGGATAATTCTGTTATCCTCAGTATTCACCGGAAAGATCTCCTTCATTTCATTCAGGCAAACCCTTCTGATGGTATTAAATTCCTCATGGTTACTATTTACAGCCTGTTAAAGAAACTCAGGGATTCAAATCAGGAGCTTGCCTACGAAAGGCGAACCGATACCTGTCAGGATGATATCGATTCGATTATTGAAAGTATCATGAAGGAGTCTTAGCAGAAAAGCCAGATGATGCAACCCGCAGCAAATCCCCTTTCACAATGTACCTTCCTGATAAATCCTACCCGCCACCCCTCCTCCGCGAAAGTTCTAAAGAATATCCTGAAAAGAGAAACCTCGGCCCGGGTTATTGAAACGAAGAGCAGGGAGCATTTCCATCAAGAAGTTATAGATTTTTGCCAGGGGCCGTATAAGTACCTTGTGATCTGGGGGGGAGATGGAACGGTCCATGACGCAATTAACGCTTTAATGGTTCATCCTTCTGTAGATAAAGCCCTCGGTTTTCTCCGGGGGGGAAGCGGAAATGGCATACAGGACTCCTATGAGATTCCCCGGCTTTTAAGAAATCAGATAAAAGCCTATATCGATAGTATTCGCGGGGGCTACATACAAACCGTAGACCTTCTGCAAATCGAAACAGCGGAGGGGACCTACTACGGCCAGCTTGTTGGTCATGGTTTTGATGTGAAGGTTCTCAAGCACAGGATAGAGAAAAAAACTTCGGAAAAAAAAGGAATTGTTCGGACAGGGTTTATCCATTATGTTACCGCGGGAATACACACATTTTTCCATACGAAACTATCCGATGCTCCTATGGTAGACCTTAAGCTTAACAATGGGAAATATTCATTCAGGGGACCTCGAATAAACGTCGAACACCCCTTTTCTGAAATTTCGCTCACCACCCAGGCGCTGATGATCGAGATCGGGACCCGCCCATACTATGGCAAAATGTTTAAGGTCTGCCCCGATGTTGTCTGTAATGATGGCTATCTCGATGTGTACCTTTACAATTTCGCCGATAAATCAGCGATTTTCAGGAACCTTTTCGCTCTGTGGAATGGGTGGCATCACCGTATTAATTCGAGGATGGTCCGGTCTCACAAGCCAATCATCGAGCGCTATGAAGCAAAAAGTACCGAAATAAAAACCGGCGGGCCTTTTGATTACCATATCGACGGTGAACTCTATCATACCGAAGCTGATGCGGGAATAAAGATTTCAATAATTCCTGAAGCCATCTCTTTCCTTGTACCCCGTTCATTTTACTTTAAATTTCGACCCTATAAAGGGGAAAAATCGTGATGAATAAATGTTATATCCGGCAGCTCATTAACAATATCTATTCCCGTCTTGATCAAGCCCTGTATCATTTCTATACCTGCATTACTCCCCTTACTAAAGTAATAATATCCATATCGGTTCTCGCGGGATATACAATCACCTTCTTCCTTGCAGGCACCGCTCTGGGTATATCCACCAACTACTTTATCCTGGTCCCCCTTTTTACCATCGCCAGTCTCTATGGACAGATTGGTGGATTTATCGTGGGAATCTTCGCGTTGCCGATGAATTTGTTTCTTTTCAAACTGATGGGACACCCGGAATTTGCTCCGGAAAATCTTCTGATTGCCTGGATATCTGGTGGCCTGACAGGGATCACCTTCGGCTATTTCAGCGCTGCTTTCCGAAAATTGAATCTTGAAATACAGAGCCACAAAAAGACCGTTGATGAGCTTAACAGTACTATCCACGACAAGGAGATACTACTCCGGGAAGTTCACCACAGGGTAAAAAACAACCTTGCCGTCATCAGCAGCCTTATTAACCTGCAGATAGCAAGCAGTCAGGATATCTCAAATATTCAAAGCCTCAAAGAAACGAAACGAAGGGTCCACACGATTTATCTGGTTCATGAAAAACTCTACGCATCTCCCCGGATCTCATCCATTGAACTTACAGCCTATATGGCCGACCTCCTCAGAAATATTAAAAGCAGTTTGGATCTGCCTCCGAGTAGTTTACAGCTGATTTTCCATATGGACGGAATATTCTGTGAAATCGATAAACTCATCCCTTTAGGCCTCATTATGAACGAACTGTTTACCTTCCTGCACCAGCAAGGCGACTGGAAGGATATGACCCTGCATCTCGATGTGGAAAATGGTTACCTGAGGATCTGTCTGGAGGGGACAGAACAGGACCTGAAAGCCGCTATCGCCAATACAGACAGTTCAAGTTTGTCTCTCCGGCTTATTCGAACTCTTCTCAAACAGATTCACGCGGAAGTTCTGGATGGGAAAAGAAAAAACGCCGACTGTCTTATTTCCATCCCGATTTCCGGGGATGATTGATCAGGAGCCT
>JAGLYY010000380.1 GCA_023131935.1 Spirochaetales bacterium
CTCGCAATGACTTCTTATATTGCGATCAAATTTAGGAAACGTTCTGCTAGCGTTTTTTTGCAAAAAAAATTTTCACTTCCTTAGAAACATCTCATAAAACTGTAAATCTCGGTACATGCGTCAGGGCTGCAAGAGTGCTGTGTTAGCGGACCTTTCCCTTGGCTATACGGATTGCGGAAAGGGCTAGGATATTCAGGGAATCAAAAAAGGGCACCTGGATATCACTTTGTTGGACGACCAAAGGCACCTCTGTACAGCCTCCTATGATGCCCTGGGCACCTTTTTCAATCAATGCATTTGAGGCCTTCAAGATTTTTTCCTTATTTGCCGAAGAGATGAACCCTGACTTGACCCCCGATTCTCCATAAATGGCAGACATGACTAAGTCCTCCTGGTCCTCAGTTGTAGGAACTAATACCTCAACCCCTATCTCCATTAATCTATTCTGAAAAAGACCAGCCCTGATGGTTCCCGTAGTTGCGATGACGCCCGTTCGTTTTATACTCGGAAGGCGCCTTTCTATTTCCCCTGCCACTTCTTCGATGATAGAGATAACTGGAATAGTAATCCCTTCCCTCAGTTGATTGATGAAATAGTGTGCTGAAACGCAGGGGATTACGATAAAGTCGGCACCGGCTCTTTCCAGGTTTTTTGCGGTCTCAATCATCATCGGAACAGGGTTTTCTCCTGAACCCAATATAGCAGGAGTGCGGTCGGGGATCTTGGGGTTATTATCGATAAGGACCCTGAGGTGGTCCTGGTCTCTCACCGCTTTCGTGTTCTTGATGACCTTTTGGAAAAGGTCTAATGTCGCCTCTGGGCCCATTCCGCCTAATATACCGATAATTCCTTCTTTCATCGATACCTCCTCAACTATTGTTCGGCCTGATGTCTCCCATGAAGATATATCAAGCCTCGGTTTCTTTCAACTATCTTATATGATGCCTTTCAGGGCTTCCACAAAATTCTAAAATAATGAATTTAATAAGTATTTTCGATATGTTATCAAACTGATTTCTTTATGAAATAAGATTGACAAATCCATCCCCCCATTTTATAGTGAGTTTGGATTTTGAGAAAAAAGGGGGTGATAACATTCAAGTAAGAGGTGGGCTATGGTCACAATCATAAAACAATCAAAAAAGGGGGTGTTCTTATGAAAAAATCTTTTATCTTTGCCTTCTGCTTCATCTTTGCCATGACACTCTTTGGCAGTGTGGTGCTGGCAGATGAGACCATGGACCGCATTAACAAAACGGGAAAGATCCGTGTGGGATTGAGGGAGGGTTCAATACCCTTCGCCTTCATCGATCCTAAGGTCGGGAAACACGTTGGATTTTCCGTGGATATGACGTACCTTCTTGTCGACAAGCTCTCCGAACACTTCGGCAAGAAGATAAAGATCCAGCCGTTTACCGTTACTCCCAAAACGCGTATCCCCATGGTGGCAAATGCGACGGTTGATGTGGAAATGGGTTCCACCACCTATACGCAAAAGCGTGAAGAAGTGGTTGATTTTAGCTACACCTTCTTTTTCTCGGAGACGACCTTTCTCGTTCCCAAGGATAGCGATATTAAGACGATTAAGGACCTCACCGGAAAAAGGCTCGGGGCCGCCCGAGGAACTACTAATTTGAAGGCTATTGAAGACCAGGTTGCAGCAGGGAGATATACACCCAGGAATATCTTAGTCGTGGAAACTCATCCTGAAGGATTCCTTGCCTTGAAGGGCGGAAAAGTCGATGCATACTCAACGGATCGGAGTCTCCTGGAAGGGTTGAGGATGAAGGCCCCACACCCTGAGAACTGGAAAACCGTGGACTTCGCCATCGCCTACGAACCCTATGGTTACATGATGAGGGAAGGGAATTCTGATATCAGGGACTTCGTCAACAATACCATTGTATGGTC
>JAGLYY010000381.1 GCA_023131935.1 Spirochaetales bacterium
TAATCTTTCAATATCATTGATCGACAATCCATTGTATTCGAATTCATAATCATGATATTTTTTTAATAGCTTAGTGCTTTTATCCTTTAATTTATTAATCTTTATTTTTTCTTTATTCATTTTTATTTCATATAGCATAACTTTTTTATCCATGTCATTTATTGCAACCCCTGTTACAGCAACCTGGATTGCTATAATACAGTCTGATATACAAAAAGTCAAACAATATAACAATCTTTTGAGCTGCGCCATCGCAGGAGCGAAGCGATGAGAAGGCGTCTGCTTCATAAGCTATGCTAAAACGATTTTTTTATTAATTATTCTTAGCATTCTTCTTATACAAGTAATTTAAGGTTAAATTTTCCATATTCTTTTATTTTTTCATCTGCCGTTATCATTATTAAATCATTTTGCATGCATTGCCAGATAATCAGTCTATCAAATGGATCTCGATGATTATCAATAAAAGGGAGTTTATATGAGGAGGCAATGTCTTCTACACTCAGATTATATATTTCAAAACCAGCTTCCTGGCTACCAGCCAATATATCTTCAGGTGTTATGCCATTTAATTCTAATTTTCCGATTTTGTATTTTAATGATATTTCCCAGAAACTTATTTTACTGATATTTTTTATTTTGTCCGGATCTTCTAATATTTCTTTGATTTTTTCATTTATTTTGCCAGGCTCAAGTAAACTCCATAGCACGTAGTGGGTATCTAATAGATATTTCACAAATTAATTATTTCCTCAGTAGTCATTTTGAAATCTGGCTTTATTGAATAAGTACCTTTATTGGCTAAAATTCCTAATTTTATCTTATTTTTTTCTTTATATTGTGAATATGGGATGATTACAGCCACATTGTCTTTTTTCTTGCCATACGAAATGACTATTTCTTCTCCCTGTTTAACTTCTTCAATTACTTGAGAGAAATGAGCCTTTAACTCCCCTATTTGCATTGTTTTCATATTAATAATATATTACCAAACGTATTACTTGTCAAGTTGTCAAGAAAAACCATGCTTAGTACTACCTAAAGCATTCTAACTAGTGAGTATACTGCAATAACGAATATAGCTTCCCAAAAAACTTCAGCTTTGCTGTATAGTACACAGTGTAGGAGCGTTATCCAGCAAATTAGCAGCATACTTTCCTGCATTGTTGCGAATCTGCTTGTATATTAGGCGAATTGCCGCAAATTTACAAGAATATTTGCTAACATACTCGTAACTATTCAGGTTGTAGGGAGGAAGGCTGTAAGCCACTCTTCTAATTTGGGAAGTCTATCTACCTACAGTCTATCCGCCCTGCATCCTAATAGCCTATCTACCTATAGCCTTCCTCCTACTGCCCACCTACCTAATAGCCTACAGCCTATCTACCTACAGCCTTCCCTCTACAGTCTATCCACCTACATTAAATCAGAGGAGTACACGCTTGAAAAACTCTCTGTATACCTCGGTAAATTCAATCATATCAGCTATTAAAAAATGCTCATCGGGTTTATGAATAACATGACTTTTTTCAAGAGTGACCGGTCCAAATGCAAGGGCGTTTTTAAAAAGCCGGCTGTAAGTCCCTCCCCCGATAGTGACAGGTTTTAATACTTTTCCGGTTACCGTTTTATATATATCTATTAAAAAGAGTACTTCGTCACTGTCTTCGTTATAATAAATTGGTTTCTGGCCGCTTAACCGTTTTATCTCAATACCGGGGAGATGAGATTCCAGGGCTTGGTGCACAAAAGATTCCTCGAAAGAAACAGGATAACGGATATCGATAACCCCATAAATCCGCCCTTCTTTCATCTCTATCGTGCCAAGATTCATTGTCAGGTTCCCGGAATGTTCATCACTTACGGCAAGCCCAATGTTTTTTCCATCAGCACTGCTTATCCTTTCAGAAAGTATACATACCGTATTTTCGATTTCCTGCTTGTCTGTTTTCGATAACCGGTAAAGAAAACTCAATACATTCAGCAGTCCGGAAATAGCGTTTACACCATCATGCGGAGTTGCCCCATGGGCTGATTTCCCAAATACTTCCAGAAGAATCTCTCCTCCATCGGAAGTTATCTTGAGTGTGATACCTTTGACTTGAGAAAATTCTGACAAAGCAAGCGCCGGAAAAGTACCGTGATACCTGCACCAGGCCTGAGCATAGGAGGGGACCATGTTCGCGGCATCCCCACCTTTCAACTCAAGAATAGAAAGTGGGTTGTCCATTCCCTCCGGTATTCCTCCCGTTAAACGGTACTTTACGATCCCCTTTTCCCCATTTACCACGGGGAATTTTGAATCAGGCACAACAGCGAAATCCGGCTCACCCTCTTTTTCCAGATAATAACGTAACCCGGCTTTGCCCGATTCTTCATTTGTTCCTAATATGATCCGCACCCTGCTTTTACAGGGCAAACCCATATCTTTTATCATCTTCAGGGCGTATAACACAGCAATAGCAGGGCCTTTGTTATCTACCGCCCCTCTTCCATATATTGCCTGGTTTTTAACAACCCCGCCATAAGGATCAACACTCCAGCCCTTCCCCTCCGGAACAACATCAAGATGAACCGGGATACCGTAGAGTTTCGGTCCCTTTCCATATTCAATATAGCCGGCATAATCATCGAGGTTTTTTGTAGTAAAACCCATCTCTTCCCCAAGAGCCAGTACATAATCAAGACATTGTGCTACCCCCTCACCAAAGGGTGATCCTGGACGAGGTTCGCTTCGAACCGATTTTATTTGTATCAGTTCACATACTTTCTCAATGATTTCACTATAATACTGATTCAACATAAGCTTTGTGAGTCGTCATCCCAATCATGCCAAACAACGCAACAACAAATGAAATACCGATTACCAGAAACATAGACTGGAAACCGTATTTATCCAATAAATCGCCAACTACTCGGATGGAAATTGCCTGGGAACCGATAAAGACAACGCTATTAATTCCATACGTTTTACCGATATCCAGCGGCAATACTATCTTCGATACCTGCGCGGTACTGAGGCTATAATAAAACGCTAGAGAAATACTGCCGAGGATAAATGCTATTTTTGAAAACAGAAAAGTCCCATTTCCCTTCACTACAGTGCTGTAGAAAAAAAACGTTATGAATGCCAGAATCATTAATGCACACATACTACATAGTAATAAGTATTTCTGCCTGAAAATCTTTGTCACAATGCCGGTAATAAACGCGATAATACTTGAGAGAAGGGTTATGATCCCAAACCACACTATTGCCTGTTCCAGAGAAAGATTGGTTTCTGTGCTCAGAAAATAGGTAAAATATGGGAACAGCCCTCCAATGGCAAACCAGAATCCAAACTGCATGATAAAAAAATAAATTACAATTGGATAATGCTTGAAAATATTCAGCGCACTGCTGTTTTTATTTTTTGACTGTTTTGTCTCGTTAACGGCTACAGGCTGTTTGTTTTTCCGGATCACACCATAAATAATGAGGGGTACCATGGGACAAAAAATAATTATACTCATCAACTTAAACAGACCAGTCATGTTCCACGTACTCAATTTTCCCATAAGTAATGATATGAAAAATACTGAACCGTTCACCGTTCCCATTAAATATCCATAGTTCTTATCATAATTCTGTGGAGCGGAATGCAAGGCGACCAACGATGAAATTGGAGTTAGAAAACTGAAAGCGCCCGTAACGATAAGGATTGCGCCTATATATATCAGCACGACTACATCAGTCGATAAAATGAGGACCGCGATACAAGCGGTAATAGTGATACCAAAAATGAAGGGAAGAATCCTCTTATATTTGTCGATAAGTATTCCGATAACCACAGACAACGCAACAGCTGACATCATTCCGATAGAAACCAGCTGAGAGGGAATTATTGTACTCCCGAATTCGGCAACGAGATAGGGCATGAGAACCATATTTGTTATCGCGAAAACGGCACCAATAGAGATGGTCCCAATGATAATCAATAACATCATAAACTTTTTTCCCTGTGTTCTTTTATCATGTCCGCGTACATACCAATCTTTAAATCATTTTCCTTCAGTATGGTATGTAAAATATCATCAGGGATGTTATGACCTTTCCGGTAGAGAGCGCTTAAAGATGCGGTTACGGCAGCAATTGTATCGGTATCACCTCCCACCGAGGCACCTGCTTTAATAGCCAGCCAGACATCATCTTTTGCCCAGGCAAAAAGCCCAATTATTGCCGGGGCTACCTGATTTGCGTCGAGGCCGGTTCCAATAATATAGTAAAGATAATCTAATAGATCATCCAGATTTTTCATCTTCGGCAATTCTGATAATAAAAGCGATATCCGTTTTTCAGTAGAGGGACCAACCCAGATATTTTTTGACTGAATTGCTCCAACGCGGGCACCCTCCAGGGACGCGTTTATAATCTCGTCATAAGATCCGCCGGACATCGCTTTATGAATCGCATAGCCTACAGCCATCGCGGCTTCTACAGCCAGATTATTATTATGGGTCGGGATACAACAGGAATAAACAGCCGAGACGAGGTTCTTTTCGGAAGCGCATAAGGCTGGGGCAAGAGCCCGCATTGGCGCGCCGCAGGTAACCCCTTTTACTCCCGCCTTGTAGGGGTCCTCACCTTTTTCTATACCACGGAGGGCACGGAGTGAACTCGGTCCGATGTATCCTTTCTCTTCAGCATTTGTTTCTTTAATCCATCTCAGCAGTCCCGCTACCGTATTCTCCACCGTAATCACTCCATCACGACAGTATTCCTCAATCAAATAAAGGTTCTGTTCGGTATCATCGGTAACAGAATACATTTTCAAATTCCTGTGAATATCTGAAACTTCCGGATCAAGAATGGTATCTACGATCCCGAAGTTTTTCTTTATATGGTCTCTGGTCATAAACTCGGTCGGCATTCCCATTGCGTCTCCAACCGCTAATGCTTCCAGTACTTTCCTAAACATTATTGCTGCTCCCACCCGAGTTATTTACCGGCAAACCGTTATATGTTTCCATAGTGACCGATTGCGCGCCATCCTCTATATAGCGCAGCCCGATAGATCGGTCTTTTATTTCATATACATTGCCATCAATGATGACATAGGTACCATCATTGAGATTTTCGATTTGAATGGTATCTCCGGGACCGAATAAGAGATTTTCAATTATAATACTTTGCTCCATACCACTGTTACTATTTACGATTATCGAGTCGCTGATTCCGATTGATGCTCCACAGTCATTATAGGGTGAATAACATAATGCGCCGGTGATGGCTTTCCCACGATAGAAATCTTTATGGTACAGGGGCGACGCGATAATTTGAGCGATTTTTTTACTTTTTATTCTCTGCTTATTGTTGTTTTTAAAAAGGGAAAACTGTTTCCCCGTAATCTGCTCTCCTGGTTTGGTTTCAACCTTGTCGCCGGTTTGAAGGAAAGCTTTCGCGCTAAAATTACACATTCGATTTTCTTTTGTTCCGAGAAAAGTATCTCCAAGTATGACATCACAAAATGCGTATCCTAAAATACTCCCTCCGGTAGTGACTTCAATGCATCCAACCTTTTCAAGTATCATATCCCCGGAGGAAAAACTTCTCAGGGTATGTTGATTGAATTTTATCAGTGGGCCGATATTCGCGGTTCCACCGGCTATTCCCATAAGTGGTATATGAACATCCTGACGAATGAGAAAACCGGCGATGTGGGTGAGAAATCCATCCCCACCCACGCCGATTATCATGTCTGCGCCTTTCCTGACGAACGCCGATAGTGTGTCACCCAGGATTTTTTGAAAATCGTTCTCCAGATGATCACCAGCCACTTCCGCGCCAGAAACATAGTTGCTGCCAAAGACAGAACTTCCGGTTATCAGTTCATGACCGGAAAAGGCAGACTCTATAACTTTGCCGATCCCGGCATATCTGCCGCTGCCCCCGGCACCAGGGTTGAACATGACGCCAATCTTCAATACCCGCCATCCTTAGTTCTATAAACAATTCTCAATGAACTCACGTGCCTTAACCAGTTTTTCTGCAGCGCCTTCAGTGTAATAACGCCATACCGGTTCAATGACATATCTTCCGCTGTAATTCTTCCGTTTAAGCGCGGCAAAGAACTCATTCCACTTCACGTCACCTTCCCCCGGGGGAAGGTGTTTTCCACGGTCGGAGAAATCGCTTAGATGGAGGTGCGCAAGGTCGACCTTTTGAACAAAATCGAGGGGATCTACATCACATTCCCAGGATTCCGTAACATCCAACATTAACTGCAGATTTCTATGGCCAATCATTTTTGCGGCCGCGGATTGTTCTTCAGGGGTCCGTCCCCCTTTTGGATGGTTTTCAAGAACAATTTGAATCCCGGCTTTCTCGCCAACCTCACACAGATAAACAAGACTTTCAAGGACAGCCGGATCAATAGTACTGCCTCTCCCTACCGGGTGGATCACAATAACCCGTGTTCCCATTTCATATCCCATATTTACAAGGTTATCATTGAGTTTCCTTGCTTCTAGGACCATTCCCGGATAGGGATTATACAGTATTCCGAAAAACACCAGTGGGAAATGTATGGAATCTACCGTAATACCCAGTTTTTTTACCTCTTTGGCAAACTCAGGTGTTGTCTCATGAGTACACTGAGGCATGAGCTCCGCCCTGGTAAATCCAGCTTCTTCTATCAGCTGTAAGGCTTTTATGCTCAACCGGGGATATAATCCGGCGGTAGAAAATGAGAGGTCTTGCATTATTCATTTGCCTCAATTTCTGTTTTCAGTTCATTGCTCAGCCATTCCATAGCTGCGTCAGCCTCAAAACCTTCTATTTCTATCTTTTCCAAAGCCTCCCAGATAAGAGAGTCCATGGTACCCATTTCATTAAAATGCCAATAGGAAGAGGCGTACTTAAGCTGTTCGAAAGCGACCTTAAACATGGGAGAATCTTCCAGAAAATTCTTGACGCTTTGTTCTTCCAATACAGCTTTTCGCGGTGGAATGTATCCGGTATTTACACTTAACTCAGCTAAATTTTCAGGTTCACTCAGCCATTTCATAAACATATAAGTTGCTATATCTTCATTTTCATCACCGGATGGAAAGAGCGCCTGTACAGCACCGCCAATGGGTACAGCAAAATGCTTACCTTTTGGAAGAAACGCAGCAGCTAATTCAAACTCTGTTTTTCCCATCCAACTCGCGATTCTGCTTGAACTAGCCATTAAAATCCCAAGCTGTCCGCCGAGAAACATATCTTCGGCAATATTATGCAATCCCGCAGGCATTGCTTTCTGATCGATCATCTTTTTCCAGAATTCTGCTGTTTCAATACCTGATTTTTCAGTAAACAAGGGGGTCTTTGTTGAGATGTCAATAATCTCATTACCGTTCTGCATCAGGAAAGCTTTAAAAATCCATTTTGTGTCTTTCACATTATAACCCCAGATATCCATCACGCCATCACCATCGACATCTTTTGTGATCGCTTTTGCGGTTTCCAGTAATTCATCCCAGGTTGCCGGCGGCGAATCAGGATCCAATCCGGATTCTTTAAACAGATCTTTATTGTAATACATAACCGGAGTACTGATGTTATAAGGTATTACACATATTTTTCCATCATATTTGCCATAATCCCAGATACCATCATAGAAATCGCTCATGTCAAAATCAGCGTCTTTTTCCATGTAATCCAGCACTTTGTAGTTGCCATACTGTCCGGTAAAGATTGGACCCGCGGGAATGATTCCGCCATTAGGCAAAGTTTTTGATGCTAATGCCGCGGTTACTTTCTGAGCAGTTTCAGCATACTTTCCGGAAAAAATTCCTTCCACTTGTATTCTATCCTGAGAGCTGTTGAACTTATCAACAAGGCCTTTAAACACCTCCCCTTTGCTGCCGCTTATTGCATACCAGAATACAATATCAACCGGTCCCTCACTTTCATCTAAAACCAGCTGCTCGGAATCCTTTTTGTCTGCTTTTGAACAACCAAAAACCAGGAACACCACCAATAACGCAATGATAAGCGCTATACCCTTTTTAACCATTTTTCTTCCTCCTGATAAAATGTTAGCCTTTAATACCTGTAAAGGTAATAGACTTAATAAACTGCTTTTCAAGGATCATGTACACAATGATGACCGGAATAATAGCCATTACAGATGCTGCCATCAGAATATTGTATTCTTTTCCTCCATCACTCAATAAATACTTAAGCCCGATAGGTAAGGTCCTGATCTTCGTTGAGTTAATTACAATCAGCGGCCATAAGTATTGACGCCACCATGTTAAAAAGGCGAACAGAGTTATCGTTGATATTCCCTCTTTTGTATTTGGTATAATAACGTTAATAAGGATTCTCAGATAACTACAACCATCCAGTTTTGCAGAATCTTCCAGATCTTTCGGTATCGCTAAAAAGAATTGTCGTAAGAAAATGATGGAAAACCCGTTAAACAGGAGAGGGATGATGATCCCTTTGTAAGTATCTACCCATCGGAATTCTGCCACTATCATAAATGTGGGTATCATGGTAACGACAAAAGGCATCAACATGGTAAGAAGTACAAAAGTAAAAATCGCGTTTTTCAATGGAAATCTCAGACGCGCTAATGGATACGCGGCGAGTATTGAAATACCAACCTGACAAACAACTCCAATGGCTGTTACAAAAGCATTATTCATGTAATATCGCGCGAAAGGAATAAGTTCGAAAACCCGAGTAAAATTCTCAAAGTGCCAGGTGCGCGGCAAAAAAAGCGGCGGATATACATATAAATCTGAATCCGGTTTGAATGCGGTTAGCATCATCCAGATGAAAGGATACACCAACGCTCCCAGGCTCAGGATAAGGATCACATATGTCAATTTATTCTTTGTCTTCATATCACTTCCCTACTATTGATAGTGTATGTTTTTCTGCCCTATATACTTCTGCACAAGAGTGAATGCGAGGATCATGAAAAATAGTATTACAGCAGCAGCTGAAGCCCTCCCCATATTATAATTCTGAAAAGCCTGTTGATAAATGTAAAAAACACTGACACCAGTGCTGTATAGAGGCCCCCCTTCCGGAGTCATTACGGAAATTTGGGTAAAAACATTGAAAGACTTGATGATACCCATGAGCAACACGAAGTAGGTAATAGGTGACAGCAAGGGCAGGGTTATCTTAAAGAATATTTTATTTGGCGACGCTCCATCGATCCTCGCGGCTTCTATATATGTATCAGGTATGGACTGTAACCCCGCCAGGAAAATTACAATGTTGTATCCAAGACCTTTCCATAATGAAAAGAATATTATACATAACATAGAGAGGTTTGGATCATATAGCCATCTTGATGGTTTAATATGAAAAAAAGACAGTAATTGATTCAAAGGGGTGATCATCGGATTATACAGCCACAGCCATACTATCGAGGCAGCTACCATCGGGATGACTACCGGCAAGAAAAACGTGGCGCGAAAAAAACTTCTTCCCCTTATTTTCTTATCAAGCAATGTTGCAATAAACAGAGACAACACAAGATCCAGGGGTATTTTCACACCGGCGAAAAACAGTGTGTTGATAATCGATTTCTGGAATTTCTCATTGCCTATGAGATATTTATAATTCTTTAAACCAATAAAATTCCCTCCATCCGTCACCATATCCCAATTAGTGAACCCTAACCAGAAAACACTTATTAGCGGAACAATGACAAATGTAACAGCGAGAATGATTATTGGTAAAACACAAATATAGGAAAAAAATACTTCCTCTTTCTTATAGGTCCGCAATCGATCAATCATTACCATAGAATCACATCCTTATCACTACTTTCATTCCATTACCACTTTTCAGCAGTGTAAAAGCCTCTTCTGCCCGCTCCAGACTGAAGAAATGGGATATCAGTTTGTTAAAACCTGCTTCATATTTTTGAATCATAGTTAGGGCTTCTTTAAAATGCAAACTGGAAAATCCCGTACAGCCTGAAACTGTTACTTCACGATAATGTATATGGTAGGGATCTATCAGTGCTCTTTTATCTTTCGCATAACCGCTGAATAACAGTAGATCTCCACCATCTTTCACTAATGGTAAATACTCCTGTATTAATTCCGGGATGTTTACAGCTAGAATTACACCATCATAGGTCCCGGATACTTCCTTCTGCCTTGAAAAAATTGATACATCGGTTATTTGCTCTATCTGCTCGCTTCGCCATACTCCCGGCTCAACCACTGCAATCTGTTTCCCAAGGGAAGAGAGGGCGATTGCAAAGAGGGCGCCCATTGGTCCACCGCCGACAACCAGGTACTCTTTTCCCATTTCTTTCAGTTGGCTCATACCATTTAAGACACAGGCCAAAGGTTCTACTAATGTGTAAACAGGTCCATCGCTGCTGATTTTAAACAAAGCTTTCCTCGCGTGGGCCAAGTCCACAGCGATATACTCACAGAAACATCCGGTCTTTACATAGGTCTTATTCTTGCACAGAGCAGGGACCCCTCTCTTGCAGGAGTCACAATTACCGCACTCAATGTAGGGTGCAACCGCGACCAAATCACCTTGCCGAAACTCAGTATCTTTCACATTGATCTTTGTGATTTCCCCTATACATTCGTGCCCTAAAATTACGGGGGGCTTAAAGAAATGGTGTCCATGCAAATAGGTTTTCATGTCTGTTCCGCAAATTCCTGAATAAAGCACTTTTATAATAATATCACCCTCCGGAATCGGTTCTTCCATCAATTCCAGTTTGCCGGGGCCAAGATACATGAGACTTTTCATTCATTGTCCTCCAGGTTGCTTAGTATTTCAGAGGCGGTAATATCATCTGTCAGAAGAATGTTAAAATAGTGTTTATTCGCCGCGGCGATAATCCCTTTAACCTTTTCTACCCCGCCGCTCAGGCAAACAACATTCTCAACTAATCTCAAATCTTCAATGTTCATTCCCAGAAGCTCGTGTTCTAGATCTGATTTACAGATAACGCCGTTTTTATCAAAGAATTGACCAAGAATATCTCCTACCGCGTTAGCGGCAACCAATTGTTCTTTCACATCTTTCTTCAGTTCATTTTCCAGATAACTGGAATCCGCTATAAATGAACCAAGTCCGACAACAGCAGTATCAATTTCTTTCCAGGTATTTACAACCGCGGAAAAACTTTCATCATTCATGGCAAGATCACGGGCCCTTGCGTCCGCCATGAAAGCAGGATTATTAATAAAAATGCTTTCCGACTTGAATTTTTCCGCGAGCCGGTCGACAATTGAGTTAACCTGGTAATGGGGGGCTTTCATTCCTATGCTTCCGACTAAGGGTACAAAGATGGTTCCGGCTTTCTCCTTGCTGAACTCCATAGCAAGTACTGTCTTATAAACAGTTTTTCCCCAACCTACCCCAACATGCTTTGAACGTTTAATAAGTTCAGGCAGAAATCTACTCGCGGAGATTGAAATCGCGTCAACCGGATCATTCTTCTGTTTTTCAGGACTCTCCGCGATCCGGGCAATTACAACATGTTTCAACCCAAGCGCGCTCGTCAGTCTTTCTCCAAGATCTTCATAATCCCGGCTTAATGGTGAATTTACCGTTATCTCTACAATTCCGATATCTTTAGCTTTTTTCAGGCATCTTGATACTTGCGGCCTGGATAACCCCAGTCTTTTTGAAATTTCCTCCTGGTTCAGTCCATTTTCATGATACATTCTCGCGACATTAAATAAAAATATTCTATCGGTTAAGTATGAAATGTCGGTCACCTCATTAATACAGCGTTTAATTCACTGATAAGCTTTGCGGGTTCCGGACACTGAAAAATATTTCGACCAAAGGCGAATCCCTTCACCCCTGCTTCAACCACGGTTTTCGCGGTTTGCACAATATCCTCCCCTTTGGGACCTCCGGCGAGAATTACCGGGACAGGACAACCCTCGGTCACTTCATGAAAGTTTTCACAATAAAATGCTTTTACCACATCCGCTCCAATTTCCGCGGCAATCCGGGAGCCGTCCCTTACAAAATCGGTGTCATTAGTTTTGCTGAAATCCGCGCAAATCACCTCAATAATCACGGGAATTGAATACTGATGAAAAGCATCCGCTGCTTTTGAAATCTCTGTCATACTTTCAACATCATTATTACCACCCAGAACAAGCATGATTAAGACAGCATCAGCCCCGCTTCGCAACACAGTTTCCGGTGAAATAAATACCGTATGGCAGTCAGAGAAGTTTGAGAATCTACTGCCTCCAAGGGACCCCCGCATGACCATTTTTTTGTTATACATGATGTCGTTATCAAGCAATGGAAAAATCCCGGGATTTAGTATGAAACCATCCAGCTTGGTGTCAGATAATGTTGAAACCAGCTTTTTTACATCCTTCAGCCCATCCATAACGCCAAAGATCTGAGGATGATCAAAAGCCGCAATAAAGAGTTTCCCTCCATTCCCGAAGAGCCTTTTCACATTCTTTTCCAAACCAAACATCCGCTACCGCCTTCTTTCTGCCAGATATCCTCTGAAAGAACATTTGTGCTGCACATTTGTTCTTTTTCAAAATATTATTGACTCATAGGTGGACACTTGTCAACATTTTTTTTTATGAATTTCAAATAACTCAGAGATTCCGCTTCCTCCCTATCCTTGACGCCATGGTTATGGGGGGATAGATTAGACCTCATGAATAGATCCAGATTTTTTATCCTGATTATATTTCTTATTCTTGTTTTCAGCGGTTGTCAGTATCGACAGGACCTCCATCTCCATGATGATGGTTCAGGGACAGCCTTAATATCTATAGAACTATCACCGATGTTCTCGGATTACCTCTTCTCACTATCCGGTGCATTCGATGATAACGAAGGTCAGATCTTCGATCTTGAGGAGATTGAAGAATCCTTCAAGGCAACTCCCGGGCTGACACTTAATGGATTGAAATCCCCATCCGCGGGAGAGCTTTCCCTCGA
>JAGLYY010000382.1 GCA_023131935.1 Spirochaetales bacterium
ACCATGGCCGAAGACACTACAACACTGCAAATGGTCACTTTTCAGCTTGGAGAAGAACACTATGGCATCAACATCATGGAGGTGAACGAGATCGTTCGTATCCAGGAAGTTCGAGCTATTCCCAACGCCCCCTCCTATATTGAAGGGATTATTAACCTCCGGGGTAAGATTATTCCGGTTATCAATCTTCACAAGCGCTTCCATCTGAAGCGGGCAGTCTTAAGCGAAGAAGATGAAATGTTAGGCGGCTTTATCATTATCGACCTCGACGGCATGCAGATTGGTGTTGTTATCGATAAGATTTCCCGGGTTGTCAGCATTAAAAGTGATTCTATCCAACCGCCACCCCAGATGATTAGTGGGATTGGGGCTGAGTATATTCAAGGGGTTACCAGTGATGAATCGGGGTATCTGATCATCCTGGACACCCGCCGGCTCTTTGATCCAAAAGAGCTTCAGCAAATCAGTAATATCGGTAAATAAGAGGTACCGACCGTGTCGATACCGGTTTTCAAGCCCTCAATAAAGCGTCGGGACATGGATGCTGTTCTGACCTGCATGGTTAGAGACTCAATCGGCCCTGGAGAACAGGGGAAGGTCCTTGTAAAAGAGGTAAAGTCCTACCTCGGTCTCCAGGGAGGGTTTGCCCTCCGGGAATATCGTCGGGCCATCGAGCTTGCTATTGTCTCCATCGGCCTCGAAGAGGGGGACCGGGTTCTTTTGTCTCCCCTCTCACCCCGGGTATACATCGATGTTCTCGAGGAGTACAGCCTGGTGCCCCGGTTCGTCGATGTGGACCCTGAATCGGCGTGCCTCGATCCCGGCAAGGCGGGACCTCTGTTCCCGGAGGATCCGAAGGCGATCATCATCCATTACCCCCTGGGCATTATCCCCGACATGGAAGAAATTTCCTCCCTGGGACTTCCGATTATTGAGGATATTTCCACTGCCCTTGGGGGCGGTGTAGGGGATATGAAAGCGGGCAGCTGGGGACAGTATGTAGTTGCCGCCTTTGAAGAGGATGGTATTATTACCACCGGGGGTGGGGCAATAGTCTTCGCCTCGGGAAAAAGAGAGCTGAGAGCTCTGAAGGACCATGGGGAATATCTGCCCCAATCCAGCTTCATGAGTGATATGAACGCGGCCCTCGGAGTGGTCCAAATTGGTAATATCGAAAATTTCATCCGTCAGCGGGAAGAAATTGCGGACATATTTTCGAAAAGCCTGTTAAAATCAAAGCACCGGGGTTTACTGCAGCGGGGAGAGGGGAAAAGAATTTTCTACTCTTTTCCTGTTCTTTTAGGGTCAGGATTGAAGGATGCTGCCCGTTATGCCCGTAAAAAGAATATAGAGACCATGCTTGGTTTTACGGATACGGCCGTGGAATTGCTGGATGGGAATATTTGTCCCAACGCCAGGGCCCTTGCTCTCCGGTGTCTGCTCTTTCCCCTGTATCCGATGATGGGAAAACGTAATGCCGAATTGATTTCGAAGGTGTTATCTACCCTTCCGTAAGAACGGTTTTTAAAGGTGAATGGAAAAGTAGAATCGATCTATATCATCGCAAACCTCCTGAAAAAGGGTGCCGAATCCCTCATCGGCGAAATTACATCCGATCTGGAACCTCAGGGCATTCAGGTTGAGATCTTTAGTTTCAAAGGAAAGCCCGAAATTCCCCATATCCCTTTGGATACCGATGTTGTTTTCTCCCTCGGAGGGGACGGTACTGTTCTCTTTAGCGCCCGGGCTTTAAAAGGGATGGATATCCCGATTATGCCGGTAAACCTTGGTGACTTCGGTTACATCACCGAAGTGTCCCGGGAAGAATGGAAAGAGGCTTTCGATGAGTATCGACGGGGAAATGTCGGAATCAGCAAGCGGGTCATGATTGAGGCCTGCGTGGAGCGGAACGGTCACTCCTTTCGGACCATAGAGGGGCTCAATGACGCGGTTATTACCACCGCGGGAACTTCGAAGGTGGTCAGGCTGAAACTATCAATAGAATCAAGCTACCTCGGGGAGTACCGGGCGGATGGGGTTATTCTCGCGACCCCTACAGGCTCAACCGCTTATAGCGCCGCCGCCGGAGGACCCATCCTTCAACCTGAGATGCAGGCCCTGCTTATTACCCCGATTTGTCCTTTCACCTTATCAAACCGCCCTCTTGTTGTTCAGGGAGATCAGAGTATCTTTCTTGAAGTGGAGAAGCATCAGCGGGCTGAACTCATCCTGACCATCGACGGGCAGGAGATTATCCCCCTTTTCCCCGAGGACAGGGTATGCTTCCGCCGTTCCAAGCATGTAGTACACATCATAAATTCAACGAGACGAAATTTCGTCGAAGTTCTCCGTACAAAATTAAACTGGTCGGGAGGCCCTAATGCTTGAGGAACTTCATGTAAGGAACTTTGCCCTTATCGATCAGGTCCATGTGAGATTCGGGAGAGGGATGAACATCCTTTCCGGTGAAACGGGGGCTGGTAAATCAATCCTGATTGGGGCCCTTGGCCTTATTTTTGGAGCGAAAGGGGAGGCTTCTTCTATCCGCACGGGGTGTGACGAAACTACAGTATCCGCGCTCATTCGGGTTGATGGAAATAAAGAAGCCCTGGATTGGCTGAAAGAGCGGGACATCGAACCGGAGGAGGGGACAATCCTCATTAGGAGAACGGTAAAGAAAAGCGGCAGAGGTTCGGTTTTCCTGCAAAACTTCCCGGTTACCCGGGGGGACCTCGAGGAGATTACCACCTGCCTGTTTGATCTCCATGGACAGCACCAGCACCAATCCCTGCTCTCTATCGATAATCATCGCAAACTTTTAGACCGCTTTGGCGGGCATGAGGAACTGACTGGTTTACTACATGAATCCTTTACCGATCTGACCCAGAAAAAGAGGGAATTTGATGCCCTGGTGGCTACCGAACGGGACCAGCTTCGGGAGATGGACCTCCTTTCCTTTGCCGTGAGGGAAATTGAAGAGGCCAATCTCCAGAAAGGGGAGGAGGAAGAACTTCTCGCGGAGAGCCGCCGCTTAAGTCAACATGAAAAACTTTTTGCTCTTCTCGATGACTTTCGCCGGGAGGGTTCGGAAAATACCGGAGGTGCCCTCAAATCCCTCCGTCTTGCCCGGAGCTCCCTGGAGGGGATCATTGCTATAGTTCCCGAGCTCGCCCCCCAGTCAAACAGGTTCGAAGAGGCTTTTTTCGAGATCGAGGATATCGTTGAAACAATCAGAGATTTCCAGCAGCAGGTCCAGTTCAGTCCCGAGCGGCTGGAGGAGGTGGAGCAGCGTCTCAGCCTGATCCGGCGGCTTACGAAGAAATACGGAAACTCCATCTCTGAGGTACTGGCCTACGCCGAAGAGAGCAGAAGCAAACTTGAGAGGATGGAAAACTGGGAAGAGGAAAAAGAAAACTACCGGAAGGAGATTTCTGACCTGGAAAAGAGAGTCCTTAAAATGGCCAGGGAGCTTTCGGAGAAACGTGCTGTTGTGGCAAAGACCCTGCAGAGAGAGATCCAGGGCCGATTAGAGGGTCTCGGAATGCCGAAAGCTCAGTTTTTCATCGATATATCCCGGAAAACCAGCGAAAACGGCCGGCCTGTAGTGGGCCCATACGGCCTGGACAGGATTGAATTCAGGATCTCTCCGAACCTTGGGGAACCGCCGAAACCCCTCCGTTCCATCGCATCGGGGGGGGAAATTTCCCGAATCATGCTGGCGATTAAATCGGTCCTTGCCGAGACCGACCATATCCAGTCCCTTATTTTCGATGAGATTGATGCCGGTATCGGCGGAGAGATCGCTCTTGCGGTCGGTGAGCATCTGTTTCAAGTTTCACTACAAAAACAGGTCCTTTGTATAACCCACCTTGCCTCTATCGCGGTTCGTGCCGATACTCATATCAAAGTGGAAAAATTTGTCGAAGGGGAGAGGACCATAACCACCATTCGTCAGATAGATGGCGAAGAAAAGATACACGAAATAGCGAGGATGTTATCGGGAGATTCCGAAGGTAAGGTTTCTTTGCAGCATGCCGAGGAACTTCTTGGCAGGTATCGCGTGTAAACCCCGAAGAAGGAGAAGCCGGTGGGCAAGATAAGCGCTGACGCAAAAAAATATTACTTTGATCGGATAAAAGAATATAAAATCACGATTGATCAGATACATAAACGGGAGAAAAATATCCTCCAGGTAATAAAGACCGATGAAAAAGGCGCCTCATATAAAAAAGCAACTCTTGCTGATGAAAGTATGAATCTCGTTTCCTATTATATTCTGATGAACTCCCTGTCTCTTTCTCTTCTCGGAGTAAAAAATGATGCCTTTCTGAATGATGCCCGAAAGGCCTGCTACAAGGCTATTATTTATCTGGAAGATGTTGTTTCTTCCTATATTGATGTCCCCTTTTCGGATTATGAGGAAAAACTGGCCACCCTGGAGGCTCTGACCGATGAGGCGCGTTTCGCCCTAATCTCCAAGTTGGGATTTTCGATTCAGTCAGTGGTTGAAGGATTCGGAGAAAATTCAAAATGGAAGTGGTCTTTTGTAGAGATTGAGGGAAGATTCGCTACGGTGTGTAAAAACATCATGGATCTGAGGAATCTTTTAGCAGGCATGGATCCCCGGTCCCCCGGGTACGAAGCCCGGCTGCGGCACCTGCAGCTTACGAAAAAGCTTCTCCAGCAATCGGCAGACCGGTATAGGGAAAAGTATGAACTGTCCACTCTCAGAATAGATGATTTCAAACTCGCAATTTCCTATCTCGCGGCGTTACGGCGGATTGAAATTCTCATTGGAGAGGCAGCGGACGCGGAAATAATTAAAAAGAAAATGGATATCTGGCGTACAAAGATGGAAGCTGATTCCAAGAAGAAAGAGCAGGTTGCCAAGGATGCCCGGGTAAAGCGAAAAAAATAAGCCTTCGTTGACAGCATAGAAACCTCGGTATAGGATGCAGATGTTATGCGAAAACGGTTCCTCTTTCCATTGTTTTTCATTCTGCTTTGCTCCTATCTCTTTCTTTTTCCCCGCCCTATGTCAAAGGAGTTCATTTATCAACCTGTCTGGAGCAGGGACCTCCATATCGCTTCAATTCAGCCAATTGAAGGACCGGTTATCGATTTTCGTTTGGGCAATTTCTTCGGTTATGTCCATGAAGAGGGGGAAATTTCTGTATTGGACAGAGTAACCTACGATGTGGTTATGGATGAGGAGAGATATATCAATTACTCCAGCGTCTCTGATCACCATGTATTCCTCGATACCACCGGTCAAATCCTTATGAGTGTTGAGACCCGGGGGTATCCCATCCTCTCTTCAGGAAGGTATTTCACCTTGCGTGGTGATATGGTCAGTCTTTCTGAGAGGGATGATGAAGGTGAGCTGCTCTGGAGCAGGGATTTTCAATCTATCATTACAGGTTTAGCGGTGAACAAGGAGTTTATCGCCCTCGGGTTCCTCGATGGTGATTTTTTAGTGCTAAATTCCAGGGGAGAAATTATTTCTGATTTTCAACCTGCAGGCAGCAGAATCAGGGTCGTTTACGGGGTGGCTCTGTCTGATGATTCCCGGAACGCGGCTATCATCAGTGGTATTGGTCCCCAGAAACTCTCAATCCTTGAACAGAGGAATGGAACATTCATTCCAATCTTCAACCTGGAGCTGGAAGATGAATTCCGCAGACCTGTCTATCTCGGCTTCAGTGATGATGGTGCTTTCGTCGGGTATGAAACATCCGGAGGAATCAAGTATCTTGATTTCTCAACCGGCAGTCTTCACGCGGTAGAGTTTCCCGGAGATCTGCTGTCTGTAAACTTTCCGGGAAAAGGATCTCTTACCATGGTTGTCTCACGGCATAATGAATGGGGTACCCTGCAGATTTTTGAACCCGGAGGAGAATATGCAATCAACCAGGATTTTCTCGGCTCTCTGATCGATCTTAAAAGGAGGGGCAAGACCCTCTATCTTGGAATAGACAATAGAATTGAACGAATCGATATGGTGGAACGGTAATGAAAAGGGGTAAATCCGGGTTTCTCCTGTTTCTCTTATTCTTCAGTTACTCCGGGTCAATTATTGCCATCGATTGGCCGGTAGAAGAACAGGTCCTCGTCGGGACCTTTGGAGAGCACCGGGGTGACCATTTTCTTGGCGGAATTGAAATTGATGGGAAGGAGCAACCTGTTCATCCAATTGAAGAGGGTGAAATAATCTTCTGGATGGAAGAAAAAAGGCTTCCTTTTGCTCCTCCTTCGGGCCTCGGAAGCTTCGTTGTTATCCAGCACAATCGCGCGCTTCGGAGTGTATACGCCCATCTCGCTGGTGGAAGTCTTGATACCGATTCTACTGAAGTTACCATGCGGGATGTAATTGGTATCCTGGGAGATACGGGAGATACTTGCGGCCGGCGGCTTGAACTGCAGATTATTGACGGCACTTTTAACCAGGTGGTGAATCCCCTCTTGCTTCTCCCCCCCCAGGTCGACCGAAGGGCCCCGAATATCTTTGGGCTTTATATCCTCCAGGGAAGCAACCTCACCGATCTTGAGGAGGTGAAAGTCCTTTCCCCGGGAGAGGGAGTCCTTCTTGCCGATATCAGGGACCTTGGCGGTTCCGGTTCTTACAGAGAGCCTCTCGCTCCCTACCGGATCAATGTATTTGCCAATGGTGAAGAAGTCTCCTATTTAACCTGTGAAGCACTCATGCTGAAGGATGGAAAGCGGGTCCTCATACAATCTGAGGACCTCTCCTTTCATAAGTACTACTATAATCAATGGACTATCCGTCTCGGGTCTTTAAATCTTACATCCGGAGACCTGACGCTGGAGATTATTTCCACTGATTTTGCGGGTAATGAACGGGTGAAAGTACTGAATCTTAAAGTTGAAGGATAGTTCCTTATGAAGACCTTCAGCAAATTACCCGGCAGCGAGCCAATGCGGGAGGTCTCATGCGCGGTCTGTGGTGAAGGTAAAAGTCATCCCTATTGGAAGTCTGACGGTTTCGGTTATGTGAAGTGCTCATCCTGCGGCCTTATCTATCAGAATCCCCAGCCCCTTCAGAATGCTCTTTCCATGCGGTATGATGACGAGTATTTTTCCTATGAAATAAACAACGAAAAACCTTTTTTTTCCCTCATGAAACTGGGGCTGAAGGACATCGGATTTGATGAAATTGAAGCTCAATTATTGGGAGAGAAGAGCTTTCTCGATATTGGATGTGCTACCGGTATGCTGATAGCTGACATGAAGAAAAGAGGATGGAGAGTCCGGGGCGTGGAAATCTGCAGGCCCGCGGCGGAATATGGTGTCCGGGAGCGGGGTGTGGACATCTTTATCGGGACCTTTGAGGAGGCAAATTTCGGTGGAAATTCTTTCGATGTTATCCATGCGTCCCATCTCATCGAGCATCTGACTGACCCGGCAGGTTTTCTTGATGAAGTCATGAGGACCTTGAAACCCGGCGGCTGGTTTATCGTCGCCACTCCGAATGTCTCAGGATTCCAGGCTCATCTGTTTCAGGAGCGGTGGCGTTCCGTGATAGCTGATCATACCTATCTCTTTTCCAAAGCTACCCTGTCACGGCTGCTTCGGAATCGGGGTTTTCAGATAGAGCAGGTAAAAACATGGGGAGGGCTGGCTGTCGGGGCCGGGCCATCCTGGGTGAAAAGAATTGTTGATCCTCTCGCAAAAAAAACGGGTCTTGGAGATGTCATGATCCTCAGGTGCAGGAAACCTGGAATTCTTTGATGTCCTCCATATTAATTCCCAGATGATTTCCAAGGAGAATCAGGTTCCTGAGGCCGTTTCGGGATTCAAATACCCCTTTCTCCGCGTTTTCTCTGTTGGTTTCAATCCACCGCTGTTTTAGTTCAAAGAGCCTGTTCTGGGGGTAGGTAAGGTCAGGTTCCAAACCTCCTGTCCTGAGGATTTTACAGAAGGAGAGGATTCTTTCGGTTAGCTCCTGATCGAAACTGTCATTCAGTTGATCTGTCATATGAGCCAGAAGATGGCTTGCACTCTCATAGATTCCCCTGCCGCTGAGGCTGATACCCCAGTCCGAAGCTTTCTGCATCACCTCCCTGAGGAGGTTAAATCCTTTCTCATCCAGAAGAAAATCCGGTTGATCAAAGAGCCGGGATAGTATTCCTTCGAGGCAAACCGCCGCGACGCGCTTTAAAAATGGGGGAGTAGTGATCCCAAAATTCTGATAAGATTTGAAAATTTGTTCAATCTCGGTCTTCAGGACCTCCACACTTTTCAGTGCTCTATCTTCTAGGGATCTGAAGAGGTGGTGGACCAGATTGGTCCGGAGATCAGCGGGAAGATCACCTGTATCCACAGAGACCTCTTTCCCCTCATGCCAGAGAGTAAGATGAAGGTCTTCCATCCAGTTCAGGCGGTAAGAATAGGCGGCTTTCCGAAGGGTATATCTGTGACTGAGGGTGATCTGTCCTTCCGCTGAATGCTGCTTGCGATCTGAGGATATCTCTCCCAGGTCATAAAAGCCGAAACGGG
>JAGLYY010000383.1 GCA_023131935.1 Spirochaetales bacterium
AATGGCCAAATCAATTCGACTTGTTCATTGCCGGTTTGTAGCGAAACCTCCCCTTTTCCTGGAGGTCTTCGCGGGGACCGGTCGAAGTAAACAAGTCACATGGGCCATAATGAGAACCGCCGGATTGACAAGGATGTCCAAGTATTGAATACTGCCCACCAGGACTTCTAAATGAATCATTTTATGAATGAATACCGGAAAACCTTAAAAGAAGCGGATGCTTTTCTTGATCTTTATATATACCGCCCGCTCGCCTTTCCAATAGTTCTGTTGGGACGTAAGCTGAAATTGACCCCAAGTCAGATCACAACCGTCTCTTTGCTCTGCATGTTCGCGTCCGGCTGGTTTTTCCTCAAGGGGCAGGGATTTCTGGGGGGATTGTTTTTATTTCTGGGGCATTATTTTGATTGTGCCGATGGCCAGCTCGCGCGGCTCACGCAACAATTTTCACAGAAAGGCGCGAACTATGATATGGCCGCTGATTCTATCGGAACAATAGCGCTCTTCGTGGGAATTATTTACCACCAGTACCAGGTAAATCACGATATATCGATATTTATCCTTGGACCCCTGTCAATCATATTAAGTGCTTTGAATATTATTTTATACGATAATCTTCGGGCGCGATATCTAAGGAAAATTCACCCTGAATCAGTTCAGGACAATGTACCGGAAAAAAAGAAGATAAAATCATCCCGCCGAATCATCGATCTTTTCAGTTTTTTTCATGAAATAATCGGAAAAGTGATTGGACGCTTATCCCCCTTGCCTGATTTCCCCGCCGGTGATGCTCTTCGGAAGAAGTATAAAAAGTGGTTCGGTGTATCACTGAATCTTTGGTCGCTGACTGTGGGAGTAGCTCACATAAACACCGCCATAATTCTTGCTATCTTAAATCGAATTGATCTGTTATGGGATTTCTGCATAATATATTTCCCGCTTTTCGCCGCTGTTCTTGTAATCTACCAGAACGTTATTACAGGGCTTTTATGGAAAAAGGTCACTTCCGCTTTCCCGAATGTAAAAAAGCGGGAAGGAATATAAGGGTCGCGATCATTGCGGATACGAGACAAACAATCCGGCACACAAGAGATTCAAAGTAATGCTTTTTCATTTAGTATCGATAATATCCCGATGCCCCTGGGGTATCTCCGTCTCAAAAGGAATTGAAAGCCCGGTAAGTTGATTCATAAACGCTCTTTCAAGGTTCGCCTCTTCGGTGACCCTGCCAAAGTTCAGGTATAAACGATCCTTATAGCTGAACATCGCGCAATTGCTCTTTGTAACCGTAGAACGGGCCGGAACAACATTGCAATCAACAATATACTTTTCCATTTCCATAGAGAAAGTCAAATTCCCGATGTTTGTAAAGAAACCGGAGAACTGATATTCCCCCAGCCGATGGTAAACCATTTTGAAAATCTTGTCTTTAAGGAATAACGGTATTGACCTTAAGAAGATATTTCGTTCAAGACTTACATTTCTCGTAATATGCCGATCGAAAGTCTCCTTTACGTTTTCCTTTTTAATTCGCTCCTCAACAATCTTCACTAACTCCGCGAACGAAAGGCTGGATTCCTTCACATCGATTTCCGGGCTGATGAAGAGGGAAAAGTTCCTCAAGGTGCGGGATGAATACATGTTCCGCAGATTGACAGGCAACTCGATCCTGATTGTTGAGCTTCCTACTCCCTTTCCGGTTTTTTTTTCACTCTCACGGACCTGTACCAGCCCGCGCATATACACCACGGTCATCAATGTATTAAGTGAAACCTGATATTCTTTTGCCAGTTTTTTTACTGATGATAAGGGCATACGAAATCTTACCGTATGATACGCGGCAGTATTTTCTACTTTACCGGAAATATGATAGGCCTTGGGTAGAAGATCAGGATACGGAACACCTTTCCGGTAATTTTTTCGGTAAGAGTATTCAGTTTCTCCATCCGACGGAGGTTCATCAAGAGAGAAAATACCGTCAGAACCCGGCACCTTCACACCGACTGCCTTGAGATATTCAGCTGCAAGAGTATTGAGAAAGATAAGAGTGCCATAGGCATCAGCAAGGATGTGGGATGTCTCAATGGAGATAGTGCTTCCTTTCAGGAAAAATCGAAACAGGAAATTATCATGCCTGAAATCTGAAAATCCACAGGGAAAAAGGATATCGTCCTGGATTTTAGGAATATCTTCAGCAGGCCGGAAATGATACCAGAACAGGTCTCTTTCCAGGTATACCTGGTAGTAAGAAAAACGCTTGATTACCCGCTCCAGGACCGCCTGAAGAACTGATTTATCCACATCCACGCGTAAAGTGAGAGAAATTCTTGAGAAGGTCGGTTCATCCTCGCTGAACACAGAGGGGAAGATAATGCCAGCATTATCAATTCGTATTCTATCGTACTTATTATACCCGGTTCTTGCCATGTTAGCTCCTCAAATGGGTTGTATATCCTATCACATTATAAGGTCTTTCGATAGAAAAGGGAAATGATGAGGCCTGATTAATTTGCAGCAGGGTTAAAACTTCAACACAGCGAGGTTTGGTGCGGAGCTTCCGGTAAAGATGATTCTGTTCATTTGTTAATCCCGTCAATTCGCAGTAGCTTATGCCCTTCAAAAACTGTTAATATTTCTATTCGATGAGACATAATTCTATATACCAATCTATATCCTTTGATTATTAATTCACGAATACCTGAATTTGATAATTCCGGCACAACTCTGCCAATTTCAGGATTTTGTGAAATTATTTCTTCCTGTGATATTAAGAAATCGATAAATTCTTCTGCTTTTAATGGGCTATCTCTTGAAATAAATTCATCAATCTCGGACATCCTCTCCAGAGCCTCATCAGTCCAAATAACTTTCATTCAAGAGACCTTAAGGATCTTCTCAGTTTTAGTTCTTTAGCTAATTCATCTTTGGTGTAAACATTTCCTCCTTCCGCGTCAGAGATTCCCCGATTTACTGAATCTATAAATGATTTATTATGTATAAGTTCATCATATTCTATTGGCGATAACAATACACCTGCAGGTCTCCCATTCTGGGTAATAATTACAGGATGTCCTGTTTTTTGAATATTTTTTATCCATTTAGATAATCCGGATTTAAACTCACCAATTGGAACAATATCCTTGGAAATATGTAAGTTTCGCATACACCACCCCAAATTTCGACCTATATTACAACTCAAATTTAACATTTTTTGATATTAAAAGCAAGAAATTCTAAAAGGATTGGAACAAGATCATGTTTCCGTAAAAACTTTGTTTTCATAGAGAGACAGCTTTATCTTCACATCCTTCCCGACGGTGGAGGGGGAGAGTATTTCAATGATGAGATCGGGAGCGCCTACACACCCTTTTTCATCCGGTTTTTTAAGGTCGCAGATAACGGAGATATCCGGTTGAACAACAATATAGGTTAATTCGTCGGTATCGTCCTGAAAGTCCGGCAACCGGACATCGAAGGGGGCAAAATACATTTTACATTCTTTACCTTTGAGGAAATTACCAAGTTTGATTGAAAGATTTCTTAATATATCTTGATGAACCCTACTGGGAGACAGACTCATATCAAATGCTTGCCCGTCAATCAATTCCCATCGTTCTTTTTCATCGGTCCAGCTGAGATAATCCGCGTAAGAAAACCCTCTGCTATCATTTTTCGCGGGCTGAGCCACTTTCTTCTCAATATGTATAGTCTACCTGTAAATACAAGCCTTTTCTACCTAACACTTCAAATTATTTCTTACTTTTCATTACTTT
>JAGLYY010000384.1 GCA_023131935.1 Spirochaetales bacterium
GTGTATCTGCGTTTATCCGCGGATAAAAAACGGTGAACTGTATGACTAAAGATGAACCCATGATTTGGATAATTAACCGCGGAAGAACGCTAATAAAGGGAGACCGGAGACCGGAGTAAGGAGAACGGAAGAATTAAGAAAATTAACCGATGATAAATATT
This sequence comes from Spirochaetales bacterium, assembly GCA_023131935.1. GTDB lineage: Bacteria > Spirochaetota > Spirochaetia > JAGLYY01 > JAGLYY01 > JAGLYY01. Next base: position 162 of record JAGLYY010000384.1, read on the forward strand.
AATTCTTTACCCCATCCGCGTGTATCTGCGTTTATCCGCGGTCAATAAAAGGTAAATAACATGACTAAGGAAGAGCTTGATTCTGTATCAGAGAAAATTATAGGTGCAGCTTATAAAATAAGTAATACGTTAGGATCCGGTTTTCTTGAAAAAGTATATGAGAATGCGTTGGCGCATGAATTGAGAAAAGATGGAATGAAGATTGAGCAGCAAAAGTCAATCAAAGTGTATTATGACAATATGGTAGTTGGTGATTATTTTGCGGATTTAATAGTAGACGAGACAATTATTGTTGAACTAAAAACAGCAAAACACATTGATAATATTCATCTGGCACAAACGTTGAACTATTTGAAGGCAACCGGACTAAAACTGGGATTGATAATTAACTTTGGAAAACCCAGAGTTGAAATTAAACGGGTGGCAAACAGCCTATGTTCATAATTAAACGCGGATGAACAGTTGCCGTATCTGAAGGAGCTTGTATGATCTGGATAATTGGTGACAAGGGCATGCTTGGCCGGGAGGTAAGCAAAGCCCTTCAAGAAGCAGATATCCCTTCGACCGGCACAGACAGAGAAGTTTCCATTCTGGAGCCGGAAGCATTAAGGGCGTACGCGAAAGGATGTAAGCCTGACTGGATTATAAATTGTTCTGCCTATACCGCGGTAGATAAAGCTGAAGATGAAAAAGAGGCAGCCTTTGCCATTAACAAGACAGGTGTAGCCAATATTGCAGCCTTGGCATCAGAACTGGATATCCCACTGATTCATATTTCAACCGATTACGTCTTTGATGGTTCCAGTTCTGAGCCCCTGACCGAGGAAGCACCCGCAGGGCCGACTGGCGTGTATGGCGCCAGCAAACTTGCCGGAGAAGAGAAAATCCGCAAGATCTGCTCAAAACACTTTATAATCCGTACCGCCTGGCTGTATGGACAATATGGTCCCAACTTTGTGTATACTATGCTCAAGTTGATGAACAAGCTCGATACCCTCAAAGTGGTAGACGACCAGCATGGCTCGCCCACCTGGACTAAAGACATCACAGGATTGATTTGTACTATAATCGAATCTGATAACATGACTTATGGGACCTACCATTTGTCAGGCGAAGGTGAGTGTACCTGGTTCGAGTTTGCCCGGGAGATATTCAGATTGGGCAGGGAAAACGGACTCATCACATCCGATTGTACTCTCAATCCCTGTTCATCAGAGGAATTTCCCACTCCGGCAAAAAGACCGGCTTATTCCCTCCTGTCCAAGGAAAAGGTGAAAAGAAACTTTCAGTATTCTGTTCCCGACTGGAAAGAATCAATAGAACAATTTCTGGACATTCTGGATCCTGTTTTGCGTAAAGTGAATAATTGGCTGATTCTTTCTGACAGTGATATTGATACAGCGAAGTATCTTTTTAAGGGGAAAAAATACCTGTATCAGGTCTTTACATGTCAGCAGGCTCTGGAGAAGGCATTGAAAGCCGTCATAGAATTTTATCAGGGACCACCTCCCCGAATTCATAATTTAAAGCAATTAAGCAGGTTAGCAGGTGTCAGTGAAAATTATGCTGATTTCTTTGTTGATCTGGATTACTATTACATAAGAAGCAGGTATTCCTTGGATATTCAAAAAATTGGAAAAACCTTAAATCAGGAAAGATGTGCTTTTTTTCTGGAAAAGACTACGGAGGCTCTGGAATGCATAATATCCCGGATTCCATTGATAACACAGTAACTGAATTCCTTAAAAGTATTCAGAAGAAATACAGCATTCAGGAATCCTATTTATTTGGTTCCTATGCGGACGCCCGGGCTGATGAATGGAGCGATATTGATCTAGCCATTGTGATAAAAGATGAAGATTTGACTGATAATGCGGATTACGAAATCTATAAAGAAGGTCAGGTATGGGATGATCGCCTGGATGTCATCACTTTTTCCAAAACTTCTTTTGCCCGGGAATATGAGTCACTAATTCCAACCATTAAACAAAAAGGAATCAGAATAATATGAGACAATTCAATAATATCCTTGTAACCGGTGGTGCCGGATTCATTGGCAGCAATTTCATCCGCACCATTTTGACTAAAACAGATTTTACCGGCCGGATCATTAACCTTGACAAACTTACTTATGCAGGAAATGCCGCCAGTCTTGGAGGATGTTGCTAAGCAGTACCCTGAAAGATATATCTTTAAGCAGGGTGATATCTGCGATACAGAGCTGGTGGCGTCCCTATTTGCTGAGTATGAAATTGACGCGGTCTGCCACTTGGCCGCGGAGAGCCATGTGGACAGGTCTATAGAAGGTCCCGAGGCTTTTATTAGAACTAACGTGAACGGAACATTCACCCTTCTGGACGCCGCCCGGAAGGCTTGAGCCGATGATTTTGAGGGGAAACTCTTCCATCATGTCAGCACCGATGAGGTGTACGGCTCTCTGGGAGGAACCGGGTACTTTTATGAAACAACAAACTACGATCCCAGGAGTCCCTATTCGGCCAGCAAGGCTTCTTCAGACCACCTGGTTATGTCCTATTTTCACACCTAGGGTATGCCTGTTACAATGACAAACTGCTCAAACAACTACGGCCCCTATCAGTTCCCGGAAAAACTGATCCCCGTCATGATTGAAAACATGTTACAGGAGCAGCCGCTGCCGGTCTATGGTGATGGGAAAAACATCCGCGACTGGCTTTTTGTGGAAGACCACAATACCGCTGTTTGGGCTGTTATGCGGAATGGGCGGCTGGGAGAAACCTACAACATTGGTGGAGAAAATGAGTG
>JAGLYY010000385.1 GCA_023131935.1 Spirochaetales bacterium
GGTAAGCGTTTCCTTAGCGGTGTTGATCCGTTCTTCGATGGAGCCGCTTAACCGGTGGAGAGCAAGGGTGTGTGCCCGCCGGGATTTTGAGGTTACAATTTCATTCACCGCTTCCGCCCGGGTAAGATCCATCTTTCTATTGAGAAATGCCCGTAGAGTGAACTCTCCCGGTCCGGCATCGCGGAAACCGGCTTTTCGGAGGGACTGCAAGATCCCGTTAAGACCGGGAAGGCTGCCATGGCAGGAAATCTCCACCATGTCCTGGCCGGTATAACTCTTCGGATTCCGGTACACCCCCAACACAACTTCATCAACAGCTTCTCCACCCTTTTCGGAGAGGAGTTTTCCATACACCATCCGGTGCCCTTCGGCATTCGAAAGTGCCTTAGGCCGGGAAAACATCTCAGCGAGGACCTCGATACATCCGTTTCCGGAAGTACGGATTATGCCAAGGGCCCCCTCCCCCCAGGGGGTCGCGAGGGCAACAATGAGATCATCAGGATCATAAATCAAATCTTCCATACCTTCTCAAGGTAATGAAAATAGCTGTACCCTGCAAGATACATGAGTTATTGACCTTACATGTAGGGATAGGTTACCCTGAAAAAGGAAGAGGAGGCAGTATGACTGATTCCGGATCTGCTTTTTTCGATATGTTATCCGCCCGTCAGGAACTTATTGCCCTGATGGCGACGGTAAAACAGACAAGAAATAAAAGAATACAACTTGAAACTGAAATCAAGACCTGGAGAGATCGGGTCCGTCTGGCGATAGAGAAAGACCATTCAGACCTTCAAGCCCAGGCGGAGGTTCGGGTCCGGGATTTTGAGGACCGTATAGAGGGGCTCCGTTTCGAAGAAAGCGAACTGAATTCTGAACTCCAAAAGTTGAAAAGATCTATCGAAGAAGCAAAAAAACGTCCCGAATTATCCGTTGATGCCGACCACCTCCTTGCCCAGCTGCAGATGCTCGTTGGCGAACCTGACCTGCTTGAAGAGAAATTCAAGCAGGAGGAAGCTGATGCTGCCCTCAGAGAGCTGAAAAAGGTGATGGGACAGGAGGAATGAGGCAAAAACTCTTCCCCGGGGAACGAAGGCCCCTGATCTTTGGCCACAGAGGATACTCAAGCCTTGCACCGGAAAACACCCTCCCCGCATTCCAGAAATGTGTGGATATGGGGGTCCCCGGAGTAGAACTTGATATACAGCGTGCCGCTACCGGGGAATATATCGTACTCCACGACCTCAACTTGAAACGGATTACCGGATTTGATGCCCTTGCGACTGAAACCCCCATAGGGCAAATACGGGAGCTGGACGCGGGTGTATGGTACGGAGAGGAATTTCGAGGAACAAAGATACCTCTGCTTTCGGAGGTTTTTGAACTCCTCGGTGATAAAGTCTACTACGACATCGAAATCAAACACCTGAAAAAAAACGACCATCTCTTCGGGGAGGAGCTGCTGAAGCTCATCCGGTCCCACAGGCTGAGCCACCGATGCCTGGTCAGCTCCTTTAATCCCCTGGCGGTTCGCAGGAGGGCGTTCTTTCAGGAGGTCCCCGGAGCCTTAATATACTCTTCCAACAATGCAGTCCCCTGGTACCTTCGCGGGGGAGAGGGAATTCTTCTTTCCCGTTGGAGCGTATTGAAACCCCATTATCAGCAAGTAACCAGGTTTACCATGGCTCTGGACCGGCTTCTCGGGTTTCCGGTTATTCCCTGGACCGTTGATTCAAAAGAAGAGGCGGAACAACTGCTCCGCCTCGGAGTTGAAGGTTTTATTTCCAATAAGCCGGGGGATCTTCTCCCCCTTCTGAAATAACTATCTTTACAGGAGCTTTACAGGAGCTTTACCGGAGTCTCACAGGACCTTAACGGAGAGAATTGAGGATCTGTTCCCCGAAATTCTGGCCAATTCCATTAAATGCCGCGCTGATAGTAGAAGCCGGCCGGCTCCCTCTGGATGATTTAATCCTGCTATCGGTAAGAAGGATTCTTCCACTTTCCAGATCCACTACCTTAATGCTTCCCGAGACCTTAACAATGTGGCCATGGTCGGCATCCCGGTAATCATCAATTTTCACCTCACCAAAGATTAGCCGTTTGTATTTCCCGCCCGAGCTTTCCCGTACTGTTTCAATGATCTGGAAATCTCCCAATTGAAACAACTCAGGGTTTACAGAGATCAGTACAATATTGAAACCCGCGGCTGTGAGCGTCTCGAGAATTCCGGCAGCGGTATTGCCATCGGGAACAGGGTTTCCGCTTCGGTCGACATCCAATACCATTACAGCGGTTGGGATGAGAGCTGCCCGGGACTGGATGGTGTATTGGAAGGTAACCTGTTTTTCCCGGATTTCCTGCTTGAGGCTGTCCATGAGATCCAGATAGCTATCATCAAGAATTTCGAGGGTTTCAAGATCAGACCGAAGGTCGAGGCTGATGGTAAGAGTATCGGTTCCGACAAACGCGGCAGGAGACCGGTGATAGGTAAGCACCCCCTGGGTATCGGAACGGGCGGTATCGGTCTCGACAGCTTTCTTTCCGGTATCCCTCCGGACTACATAGTTAACAATGAATGGGACATCTTTGAGACAGTTTTCTCCAATAGAAACGGTAAGACTAAAAGGACCTGAAAGCTCTTCCTGAAGGAATCCGGAAATGGGGGCTCTTTCCCCTATAAGGGAAATTCCGGCGATCGCGTTCCTGGCTTTTGTAAGGTTCCTCTGAATCTTTACATCGGCGTTTTCTATCCTGCCGGAAGCCGCTGCAGCCGCAGCCTCAATAAAAAGGACCGCCGCGTTATAACCATCTCCCCGGGCCAGGGCAGCATCTCCTTTCGCTTCAGGTACGGAAACGGCATCCAACCGCTCCTGGAAAAGGGCTTGTAACCGTTCTTTTTCCAAAAGGAGGGCTTCCCTGTCATAGGAACCAAGGAGATAAACAACAACCGTACCGTCATCCAGGGTTTCCTGGTAGGTATCGAGGACCTTGAAGTCGGCAATCCGCGCTCCCGAGATTTCCTGGATATTCTGGGTAATTTCAGATTCAAATTTCCCAAGATAGTCCTTCGCCTTTACCGTTGTTTCCGCCGTTACCTGGACCCCAAGAAAACGAGTTACGTCTCCCACAAGGTTGTACCCCGCCTGTTCCCGCGCGGCTGCCGCGTTTCCCTGGGTATCGGAACCGATGCCGATAAAATAAAAAACCTCTGCCGTTTCCGCGGGAGGAGAATTCACCCACTCAGGTGGAGTAGTGATTGTGACACACCCCGAGAGAAGCACCGAAAGTAACACAATAAATAACATACCCGTTCTCATCCCTTTCTGCTCCATTTTTTAGCTCTCTTATCCTTATAATCCTGTATCAAAGGTTATCGATTTCCCCCGGAGATAGACGAGATCCATCCGTTGTAACCCGGGAAGAGTATCTGCCACATCGTAAACAATATCCTGCAGGTCCTCAATATCTCCGATAATTCTCACAACATACCGGGTTTCCTCTGCCGATTGCGAAATCGTTTCGATTGATTTCACCCTTCGTTCCATATTCCGTTTAAAATCCCGCATCAACCGGGCATCCGAGGTATTGTACAGTATCAGGTCAAACCGAATCCCGCGGGTCAGTGCCTTTTTGGTGTACTGAACAGCCTGCTGGATAGCTGCCGGCATGATCTGGTAAACCGCGGAGGTTATTGCATTATAGACCGCGTCATCGGTACTGACGGTACTGAAAGCCGGAGGGATGGTTGTATAGGTAGCGGAACCTCTCCCCTCCGCCGTAGAGGCTTCATAATTATTCAACACCACGCTGGCGCTGCCGTAGTAATTATTACCGTCAATCTTGGCGTTTGTGGCAGCGGATATTTCGATGTAAATATCAGCGTTCAGTCTTGAAGCGATCCATTGGATGATACTCACCAATTGTCCGGTTTCCTCTTCGTAAGCCAATTCCTGGTCCTGTTTTATTGATTCTATCTGCCTGAGATCGATGTAGTCATACCCCTGCCCCGCTAGATACTTATTCGCGCTGCCTACCGCGGCTTTCATGACAAAGGGGTCCTCTTCGGTCTCCTCATTGTAGTAGACCATCCAGGTCATGTTACCTACAAACTCATCAATCTTCTGCTGTTCTTCCGGAGAAACGGCCACCACCGGGGGCAATGGTTTGGATGTTGCTGCCGGTGTTTCCACAGTTGTATCCTCTTGGGTTTCCATACCGGTGGGAAGGGGTTCATCGGTAAGAGCATAGAGATCGGATGCTCCCGGTGTTACCTGGCCGCCGAAAATATCATGGGCCTTCATGACCCCGGCTGCAGCCTTGAGGTCCACCCGAACTCCGATCTCATAATAATGGCCATCTTTATCCTTTCCCTCTTGAATGATCACCAGAGACCCACCGTAGATGTAGGCATTTATATTGCTGCTGAATATGTCATTAAGCTCATCACTATGGACAGCGGCGCTGGCTTGTCCTAATAATAGGTTAACAGCCTTTCGCACAGCCTGGGTTTTTGAGGCGTTTAAAGCCTCCAGAGCAGATTTACTATAAGCTTTTCCATAAAACATCGGGGTTGCTGAGGTCTCTGTTTCAGCAGGAGCTCTTTCCCCTCCAACACCGGAGACTCCGGGTGAAGTAGCACATCCTATAAGCATGAGTAATAATATACCGGCACAAAGAAAACCTTTTTTCATTCTTTTTCCTCCATTAATATTTAACCGCAACTCCCAGACCGGCCATAACACCACCATAGGTGTCAGCTCCGTTCAGCCCGATCCATTGGACAATACCGATATCGAGGAACGCCCGGGCGTCTCTGCTGAACAGATAACTGAGGGTGAGCTGCCCGAATCCCCCGGCATGGCTGAAGGCAAACTGCTCCTCCTCTGAAAGTCCGATACTGCCGCCAACTCCAACGGCTACTATAGGAAGGACCTGAAACCTTTTCAATTGCCAGTTCACCTCCATGCCCAGGTACATATTCACAGGAAATCCTGGAGGCCTGTTAAGATACCCTGCAATCACTATGGGAACCTCGATACCAATAACCGGCCTGAATTGGCTAAAACCGCGGGTAATAGTTTGCCGCACTCCGGCGAAAAGTACCGGTTCAGCGAACGTGATATCTTTGAAAAAATCCCGGGTTGTTAGAAAGAGATATTTCAGGTAAGGGGCGGATTCGGTACCTACCCGGGGGATTTCCCGAAGTTGATCACCCATCATTGGGGGCTTATCAGAGTAAATGAGCTGGGCAAAAGATATCTCATCATGCACTGATTTCACCACCAGGAGTCCGGTCTCATCGGTCATAGTAATTCCCGAAGGCAGGACCCTGGTTGTAAGAATGACGAACTCATCTCCTTTAACAACTCCCATGTTGCTGCCGAATTGAATGATGATCTCATTTGGCCGGACTTCAAGAATTCCGGTTTTCAGCTGGAACTCGGGAAGACTGCGCAGCTCAAAGGACAACTGTTGGGGGATATCTTCAACCGCGTCACGTACCGCTTCCTTCGCGTTATCCGCAAGCCCCGTTGTCCGGATGAAGAAATGGCCAATAGTTTCGATTTTCTCCGCACTAATAAAGGTAAAAGCGGTTTCGAGCTCTACCTTGTACCAGAGATCTCCATTCTCAGATCGGGAGGTTTCCATTTCATAAAAGGTCAGTACAGGGACGACAAGAATAAAAGAGTTGATGAGTTTATTGAAATCAGCTTCGGTAAAAGTCTCTTCCCCAAGCCGGACAGCCTCAGGAATCTCAATATTATCCTCCTTAAAGGACCTGATATGATCGATGAACTCTGAAATATCCGAGGAAGAAAGGCGATAATCCATTCCAATTACACGAAATCTACCAAGGTTTATAAAGACATCTTTGATGTGTTCATCAACAAACCCCAGGGCCCCGGGAGGCATCCTCCAGTCGTAAAAACTGAGATGAAAAACCGCAACCTCCTTTTTTTCAGATATCTCCTGCGCTCCCAATATCGAGACAAAGAAGATTGCCAGACAAAGCAGAATATATACTTTTCTCATGAATTATCCTCCGAGATAGCTATACACATTAGGATAGACCAAGGTAAGAAGATTTTCAAAAAAAAATTCTAATAATCAGGATTCTTCGCTTTCCTCTTCTATTTTTTCCCGGACAATCCTTGGGGAATCGTAGCGAAAGAGGATATCAGAAATGCTGAGTGCACCTTCATCGGAGCCGAAAGAGCCATCGGAATAACCGGAATTACTTATACGTACAGTATATCCATGGGAATCCTCACCATGAATCTTGTACTCTTTCTCATCCAGGGTAAGAAGATAACCTGACCCGTCGGCACGCAGATCAAAACGGATTTCCCCCTCTTCGAGGTTTATCCCATACCAGTTGTCCCCTATCAGAAGGCCCTGCTTCCCCTCGATGGAAAACAGGAGATTGTCACCGGAAAATACCTCCATGCGGAGATTAGCAGGATTACCTCCCCATCCTATCTCTCCAAGGATCGTCCTTTCGACAGGTTCTCCCAGATCGAAACTGAGAGTCGAAGCTGATCCGAGAGATACTGTGCTTTCGCCGATATTAATTTCAACACTGGAAAAAGTGATATTTTCAGCAGGGAGGTAAAGACCGTCAAAACCTTCAGCAAGGATCAGATCTTTGCCGTACCTCTCCACCATGGACCGCTCGAATACCCCGGGATCAATCGAATTCCTCCCCGACCGGTCCTTGAAGAAAATACCGAATTCATCAATAAGGCCCTTGAATCCCCCTTCACCGCCAATCCGGGAGGAAACTTCCCCTTCAGCAACAAATGGGACGCCCTTAACTTTATCTGTTTTCAACAGCTCGCCATTCCTGAACCAAAGAAAGATGGTTTCGTTTCCGGGAACCACCGAGAGAGTCAGGGAAACGGCCTCTTCCGGTACAGTAAAAAAGTCCTCAACCGAAGATTCAACTTCACCCAACCGTGCGGAAAGGCTTCCGCCGATACCAACTTTCAAGTGGAAAACATCAGGTTCCACCGCGAAAAGCAGGGCATTCCCGTTGATCTCCCGGGGTACAATTCGGAAAGTAAGAGAAAAGGGAGATAGTTCCCCCATCCGGACGGGCAGGAGATTTTCTTCAACCAGAAAACCGGAATTGCCATTGAGATAATATCCGAAGGTATCGCCGGAGGCTTCCAGTGTCGGATCCCCCAGAATCAGTACATTCCGGTTCCTCCCAAAGGGACTCGAATCTTCTATCGTTCCAAGAAAATGAAAAATGCTATAATAACTCTCATCGGGATTCAGATCGTAGGCCCCTACCTGGTCCTCGCTTACGATAAGGCTGCCTCGATACTGTACCTGAGAATCAAAGACAAAAGACTCCCCCCTCAAAGGACCAAAGGGGAATAACTCCAGCTGCAAAGAATAGATGCCGACAGATGAAGGAGCGTGAATCTGAATTTCATCTAACCCTTGAGAGAGATAACCTTCCCGCAGAATAAAATCATCCAGATGCCAGCGGAGCCAGGGATCTGCTCCGGGGGGGATACGGAGATCCGCCCGAACAAGGGAGGCCCCTCCGGGAAGGGTAAAGGGAGGAATAGTAGTTACACCGCGGATCGAGTAATACAGATCGCCGATGAAGAAAAAATCCACCCGCTCTTCCTTTATTATGCCCTGTGCATCGTAAATTCTGAACTGAAGAATATATTTCCCCGGTTCCAGATCCTCAAACAGAAGGGAGGGAAGGGGTTCGTAGAGTTCCGTGATAGTACTGCTAAGGAGAAGCTCTTCCCCGGCGTTAAGAAGTTCGATGGTCATTGATTCAGGGAGAACCTCATTGGTGTCAAACTGAAGATCCAGGGGAATGTCCTCCCCTTCCCTTAAGAGCGTGCCACTGTTGATGGTCCTGAGAGTAATACTCCCCTCCTCAGTTGAAAACGGATCGAACAGGCTGGAATCGCCGCAGGACCCAATGAGGAGAATGAGAATCGTAATGGTTAAAATACGTTTCAGCTGAATCATGAAACCTCTTCACCTAAATAATAACACATTGGCATGTAATATTAAACACTTATTCTGTCCGCGGCAAAGTAAAAGTTCTATCGAAAATTTCCCCTCCACCGGAGAATCCGCCTGAAGAAGCACGATTTATTAACCGGAAAATGAGGAAATAGTGCCGTACTTCCGCCATCTGCTTCACAAGGACCCTCCTGTCCTGCTGAAACTGCCTGAAAAAACGGTTTGTAGTAAGGTTTCCATCCAGGGTCCCCACTCCGATCCCCTGGCGGTGATACCGTTCAAAAACCCCAAGCCGGAAAACAGTCCGTTGAAAAAGAGGATATACAAAACGCATTTTCAGGATAGCCGGGGAGACGCGGGATTTATCCACCATCGCGCGGCCCAGAAGTCCCATACCTGATTTAACACTCAGCCACTGCCTGAAGGTATCCCGATTAGCCCTGAGAGCCTGGTAAGCCTCTTCAAATTTCGGAAGCAGGTTCTGGTAGAGTTTCACATGATGATTAATAATAGCAAGGGAACCCGCGCGGAATACCGCCTCCCGGGTTTCTCTCCAAACCCTTCGAAATTCATCCATATCCTGATCGACAACAATCCCTCTCAGCCTCTCATTAGGGAGTTGTTCTACCGCCCTGCCCGTTTCGGCAAAGGCTTCATTGCCATTTTCATCAATACAGGAAACGCTGCCTTCAGTACAGGTAATCAGGATCGATCCGTCAGGAGCGGTGGATACCTCGAAGGTTGTACCCCGGACCCCCATGGTTGCTGTTTGGGTCCGGACATTTACCACCTCATCCCCTTTGAGTTTCTGAACTTTCAGCCCGATAGTCCCTACAAGCATTTCAAAATTGGTTCTGCGGCCGCCGTCGACCTCTTCAAGATCAAAATAAAAGGCGGTATCAGGTTTCACCGAGATAAGGGTGTTATGGATCCCCGGATCCTGAACCCGGATTTCCGCGTAGCCGTCAGGACCTGTCTCTATAAGGTCGTAGATGTAAAGTTCCATTCCATAATCAGCCTCTTCCCACTCCGTATCATCTCCGGACCGGAAAAC
>JAGLYY010000386.1 GCA_023131935.1 Spirochaetales bacterium
GATATCTTATTCATTTTAAAGATGCAGCTGTAAAATCTTTTCAAACAAAGAAAATAAAAGCAATCATTCTATTTATGGGATTTATGTTCTCTATCCTACTTATTAGTCATCGGTTTTATCAACCATATTTAAAATTGAACGGAATAGCTCTAAAATATTTCGGATTGATATATCTGGGCTGGCTTTTAGTCAGTACCGCCGGATCCAGGTATGCTCACTTTATTGAAGGAAAACTTGGATTTAACCTATCAATTGTAATTATACCGTTTAGTATCGCTTTACATCTGCTCCTTATTTCGGTATTTTCCTCACCCCTCGGGATTCTTTACATCCTGCCAGGACAATTTGCATGGGGATTTCTCAGACCGATTACTCTCGATTATATAAATACAAAGATTGAAAGCTCCGAAAGAGCTACAATTATCTCAATTCAGGGCTTTGTACAGGGGCTTATGCTTATTATTCTCTCACCGATTCTGGGATATCTGGCGGATGTTATTTCGCTGCAGCAAACACTATTAACTACAGCTCTTCTTGTTCTGGTAGTTGGACTGCCTCTGGTTATAGTTCTTTTGAGGCTTGAAAGAAGAGGTAAATAATATTGAGGTTCTGCTTCAATAGAGTTCCTTGGCTGGATCACCTGCCGCAAGGACAGCTATTTCCGTTCTCGTCCAGTCACGAAAGGAGGAGTTCTATGTCAATATGATTCATCCTCTTCAATCCTGTACCATGGGATACCGCATCACAGAAGCGGCATTTTCGTGCCCCACGGCGCGGTATGCCAGGTAGAGGTATCCGTCCCCACCGAGGACCATCGCCCCGGAATCCGCGGCATCCCCGAAGGTGAACCCCCGGATCCCAAGGGTTTCCCAGGCTTCTTCCCGATAACGCAAAACCGTCATTTCGTTGAAAGCATTAATTTCCGAAAGTGCAACAATAGGATTACCGTCAGAATCGATTAATGTATCCTCGGCGATAGCTCCTCCGCCCGATAAGGGGTCGGCACCAACCATAATCCAATTGTCGTCGATATATTCAAGGGTCCTGACATCAGGATAGCCGCCACTATCATCCCTGACAAGGCACCACATTTGTGAAGCGGAAGAAACAATGGGATTACTGCACAGGTATGGTGTAATTACCCACTCGGGGAAATTAGCCAGGGCTTCCCAGTCGGAACCAGTCCACCTGTACATCTGAAAGGAATAACCGGTTTCGTAGTCGTAATCGCAGCTGAAGAATAACGGCTCCCCCATAGAATTAAAACCTATCCAGGCATCTGTAGCAGCGCCGAACTGCCCTACCGTCCCAAGAATCGTCCAGGTACTCCCGTCGTACTGATACACCGAGAGGGCATATTCGTTCTGCGGATTCTCAAGAACGAGATACACTTCTCCGTCGTCGGAAAATCCCGCTGTCTTATTCCATAAATCGGAAAAAACGGAATCCTCGATGCTTTCCCAAGCGCCGGATCTCCAGGCGGAAACGGACGCGTCTGTCCAGGTCGGAACCACGCAGAGACTTCCGTCAGCCAGAAAACCCGCATATACTCCTAAACTAAAGGCCGTTGAGGAAAGATCGTCAGTATGCTTCGTCCAGACACCACCCGAATATTGGTAGGTTCTGATCAAGCTTCCATAGGAAGAATTATCTGGAAAAAGCAAAACCAGCAACGGTCCGTTAACGGGATCGTACAAAAGGTCGATACCGGAAATGTTTTCTTCCGGTAAATACTACTCCCCGACGATTTCCCAACCGCCGAGACTGGTATCCCGGAAAAAATAAAGGAAACAGGAACTGAAGAACAAGCAGATAATTATACTTGCAATTACTATTAGCTTTTTCATACCCGCCTCCTACCGGACCCGGATTTCGATACCCAGGCGGGCCCGCACTTCATGCAGGAAAACTACCGTATCCGAGAAAAAGATCTCAAGGACATACTCCGGACCAATCTGGAAACCGAGTTCGAAAGACATGAAATTTAGGGTAAATAGTTCCGAAAGAATACCGCCGGTCAGGCGAAAACCCCAAAAGTAAAGCACAGTGGAATTGAGCGGATGATACGGAAGAAAAAGCAAATAATCGGAGCGCAGAAATCCCACGGACAGAAAAGGCTGAATATACTGGAAGGCGGAAAGCCTTATCGACGCTCCAACCGCAAGGTCCACCCGGCGAAGTACATCATACTGACTCCCAGTGAGCAGATAGCTGCCGGTATAATCAAACCACAGCGAGGTTGTGTAGAGATTTTCGGGAAAACTAAATATTAATCGGATATTGCCGCCGTTTACCGGCCCCTCCAGATCGAGGGCTTCGGACGAACCGGAAAGGTAATAATCATCGAGGGAGGCTCCCCACCCGTACCATCCCCCACCGGAGATGGACATATCCTCTTCGGTAGCAAAGAGGGAAGGTGAAATTAGCAGGATAAAAATCCAAACAGGCACTTTTTTCATACGCACCCCTTATTAGTTATAGGACAAGCTAAAATCGGTGTCAAGCAAAAAGTGGCAGGAAGAGAAGCAGCATAACCTTAAGGATCGAGAGGTCCTGATAAAGATATGTTCATACTCGCAGATACACCGTTCTTGATAAACCACTTTTGTACCTTTCCGCTTTTTTTGAAAAGAACAAAACTCTGTATTACGACAATCTGACCGGGTTATCCAGGCTGCTGAAAAATCTGTTAAAACATTAGGGAAGATCACCGATTTAAAGGCTCAATAAATCATCTTAAATTCGGCGAAAAGCGGTCTGTGATCGGAAGTTCTTATGTTTTCAAGTACATCTGGACTCTGATTTTCCAATATTAAGAAGTCAGCATTGAAAAAGATATGGTCCAATGGGAGAGAAAAAGCGCTGCTAATAAACTGGTTTTCCATTCCAAAATTTACAGATACAAGACCTGCCTCTTTAGTAATTTTCAGAAGCACATTCATCCTCTTTTCTGACCAGCTGTTAAAATCTCCTGCAAATATGACGGGTCCCTTATGTTTAACCATCACTTTAGCTGCCTGTTCAAGCTGATCGCGGAAATCGGTTGTACCGATATTAAAGTTTAAACTGTGAATATTTACAACTAGCAAGAATTCCTCCGATGGTACCAGCAGGTACTCAGTGAACAGCACTGCCTTGGGTGTAAGAGTAAACGGTTCCCGACCATTTGATAATAATGATGATGAAGCATGTGGTCTGATTTGTGATACAGTACTGACCCCTGAATAATAATTTGGATCACACATACTCAGGTTCGGAGCGAATACTATCCCTAAATATCCTGAGTTTTCCAATACTGCATTGAATTCACTATTAGCATTAAACTCTTGAAAAAGAATAATGTCGGGATTATATGTATTAATTATTTCTCTTAAATCTTCTTCAAATTGTATGCTTCGTACTTTTTTTGCTATATTCCAGGTGATGATTTTAATACTCTGATCACTGATGGCATTTGCGGTATATCCCTCACGGTTAAGGAGAAAGGGGGTTCTGACAGGCACAACAAGGCACCCTACCAATAGAAAAAGCAGAGAAAAAATAGATAGTTGTTTCCAAATAAAACACTGCATCACCATCAAATGGTAGGAAAAATTGAAATCGTAGTCAACTCTGGTGGTAGAGACATGATGGAATAGGCTAATCTGAAATCAGTATTTGTTCATTTGCGGTGTCGAAGCAGCTGCAAACCATAAAAACCCGGCTTTTTAGGTGGAATCAGCCGCAGCGGGCGGAGGCCTTCCAATCATTATCAAGTAGTGTAGTATTTTAACCTTAATCGCCAAAAATCAAAAATTGTCTATAATTCAGGAAATACAAAGATTGAAAGCTCCGAAAGAGCTACAATTATCTCAATTCAGGGCTTTGTACAGGGGCTTATGCTTATTATTCTCTCACCTGTGCTGGGATACCTTGCAGATTTAATTTCACTGCAGCAGACTCTTTTCTATATTGCTCTTCTTGTTCTGGTAATCGGACTGCCTCTGGTTATCATTCTTTTGAGGCTTGAAAGAAGAGGTAAATAATATTGAATTTGTTCATACACACCTCCCGCAAATAATAGCGGTCTTTCGCACCCTTTCTCCGGTAAACATGCTAGACTGTTAAAAGATCAAGACTTAAAGGTAGATAAATGAAAGATAGGAAGCTTAAATGGGGAATAATTGGCGCCGGTGTTATAGCAGTAAAAATGGCCGATGCCCTGCACCTTAATCCGGACAGTGAAATTGTGGCGGTTGCATCTAAATCTGTAAGCCGGGCACAGAACTTTGCGGAGAAGAATGGTGTCCCTAAAGCATGTTCCTACGATGACATTGTAAATGATGATGATATTGATGTGATCTATGTGGCAACCACACATAACTTTCATTTTGAAAATGCAAAGCTTGCCCTTGAGCATGGAAAACATGTGCTTGTCGAAAAAGCTTTTACAGTGAACACCCGGGAGGCGGAAACACTGGCCCGGACTGCAGAAGAGAGGAATCTGTTTCTGATGGAGGCAATATGGGTAAGGTTCCTTCCAAGCATCAAACTCCAAAAAAAAATAATTGCAGAAGGTACAATAGGCGAAGTAAAGCAGTTTAATATATCCTTAGGGAATTTCGTTTCTCCAAAGTATGAGAAGCGCCTGAAAGATCCGGCTCTTGCCGGAGGGGTAACTCTGGACATGGGCATTTATCCTATAAGTTTTGTATGCTACATGCTGGGAGAACAGCCATCTGAGGTAAAATCGATGAGCCGCTTCAGCGGCCTTGGTGTTGATGAGATCGCCGATTACATGTTCAGATTTCCTTCCGGATGCCTTGCCGTAATAAATACAAGCTTTAACCTATTAATGAATAATTCGGCAATGATATACGGATCAAAGGGCTATATCGAGTTTCCGGATTTTCCGTTTGGAGAGAAGTTTTATATCTACACCCATAAAGGAACAAATGAGATAAAAACGACAGAAGAGATAACGGAGAAAAACCACATTAATGGTTTTATCTATCAGGTGGAAGAAGTTGTCCGGTGCATCAGAGAAGGTAAAACAGAAAGCAGTATCATCCCTATAAAGGAAACCATAGCTATCATGAAGCTAATGGACAAGATGAGAGCTGAATGGGGCTTTAAGTATGCTTTTGAGAAGGAGCAGTAAAACAATAAAAATATCGGCCCTGTCGGAATTCAGGATCCAGATAAAATAGATACTCATCAGGAAATTTAGTAGCCTTACCTTATCATCGTCGAAGCGTTTCAAACCGGTACCCGGTTCGCAAGAATGATCTATAAAAATGAAACATCACTTGACATTTTCTAATATGCTCAGTATACTGTGTATATCATATAAGCTCAGTTGTTTTATATAACCGCAAGGAGGAAAGATGTGGATCATGTCGTAGAGCTTAGGGAAGTTAGAAAAGAGTACAAGGAGTTTGTGCTGGACGGGATTTCCTGGCAGATACCGAAAGGCTGCATCATGGGCCTGATAGGTCCAAACGGAGCCGGTAAAACCACGACGATCAAGATCATCATGAACCTGATCAGGGCCGACGGGGGGAAGGTGTCCCTGTTTGGGCTGGACTACCGCAGGAATGAGAAGGAGATCAAGAACCGGATTGGTTATGTGGGCGAGGAGCAGTACTTCTACGAAGACCGGACAGTGGCCTGGACGGGCAGGTTTGTATCCAGGTTTTACAGGAATTGGGATACAAACACCTTCAGCCGCTTGTTGAATGAGTTTCAGATAAGCGGGACCAAGAAGGTCAAGGAGCTTTCCAAGGGGATGAGGGTAAAGCTGTCGATAGCCCTTGCGCTATCGCACAATCCGGAGCTGATTATCCTGGATGAACCGACCGCCGGTCTGGATCCTGTGGTGCGCAGAGAGCTGCTCGATCTGCTCAGGAAAATAAGCAGTAAAAACAAGAGCGTGATTATTTCCTCTCATATCACCGATGACATAGCCCGCACCGCGGATTACATCACCTATCTGCTTGAGGGCAGGATTAGTTTGATTGAGCAGAAGGATGAGCTTTTATCCAACTGGAAGAAAATTCACTTCCGGACAGGCACTTTAGATAATGGGATATCGAGCTCCTTCTTTAATATAGAAACCAGTATGTTTGGCAGCTCCGGGATTACCAACTCGTACCTGTCGATCAAGGATGATTTGGCTGAGGGGATAAGAAAAGAAGATATCAAAGTGGAGAACGTTGGGCTGGACGACATTCTCATCTGTTTTGTGAAGGGGAGGTAGATATGCTCACTTTGATCCTAAAGGATTTACGCAGGGACCTGTTGATGATTGTTTCATTCATTGGTCTTTCTGTGGTAACCACAGCAACGTTTCTTGAGGAGACATACATGAGGTTGGGGAGTTCTGGAGCACTCTCGAGTCTTTTCATACCCTGCATTCTTCTGCTCATGCTGGTCTACGGGACGGTCATGCATGTTGAAAAATATGAGGATAAAAACAGAACCTATGGTCTGCTGAGAACATTACCTATCCTAGCTAGGGAGATTGTATTTGCCAAGTACCTCCTTCTTATCCTGTTGGACATAGCAGGAATCGGATTTTTCTATCTGACACTAAAATTATTTTCCATCGAGGTTGAGCCTGATAGGCTGACTCCGGCTGTGCTCATTATTGCGGGAAATGTTTCTCTTGTGACCTGCGGATTTGGCTACGCAGGTATCTTTAAATGGGGATTTTCTAAAATAAGGATCACTATTTACGTATTCTATATGGCCCTGCTGGTCGTGCCGCCAGCATC
>JAGLYY010000387.1 GCA_023131935.1 Spirochaetales bacterium
CCCCTCCGCCCCCTGCTCTACTAAATGATCAATTATCCGGAGGAATTCACTTCTCGAGTGCTCGTGAATCTTGCCGAGGCAGAGTTCGTTGTAGATAGTTCCATGAATAATTTTTCGGTCGATTTCAGTGGGAATTATTACTCTCAAGTCGTGTTTTTTGGTTAATCTTCTCTTGTAGAAATCCTGTTCCATGGTGAAATTCGTACCTATGAGACCGATTGATTTTATTCCAGCGGCGACAATTTTCTCAGCTGTCGCGTCGGCGATATGGAGAATCGGGATATGTATCCTGCCCTCAATTTCGGCGGCTACTTTGTGCATGGTGTTTGTGCAGATTACCAGAAAATCCGCGCCGCCCGACTCAATGCGTTTCGCGGCGTGTGAAAGGATTTCAGCCGTTGCCGCCCAGTCACCGGCATGCTGGAGTTTTTCTATTGGGTCGAAATCAACACTGTAGAGGCAGATTTCCGCGGAGTGCAGACCTCCCAACCGCCTTTTCACCTCTTCGTTGATAATACGATAATAGGTTTCTGTCGATTCCCAGCTCATGCCGCCGAGCAATCCGATAGTTTTCATTTCACTATTTACCCTTGCCTACAACCGATAAGCAAAACCCAACGCAAAATAGCTGAAGAACATCCCGTTTCCCTGCTCCGGATAGGGGAGTGGAATATTGCCTCCCATAAGCATAGTTGGATGAACGAAGAGCCCGAGACGGGTTTTAAGGCTGTACTTCTCGGTGATGTTCCAGGAGAGAGAGGCACTGAGATGCAGAAGGGAATAAAGGATTACTTTTGTTTGTCCGGGTTCCAGGAAAGTGATTGTTGTTTCATCCCTGCTGTCAACAATGGCGTCGGTGGATGACGGGTTTCTGACCCAAGCCGGCCCAAGGTATAATACCGCTGACGCGCCGGCGGAAATTCTGTCCAGGGTCCTGTAAGCAATCCCGACTCCAGGCATAAGCAGCAGGGTATCGGTAACACCCCTGCTGTTGTCTGATTCATACTCGCCGAAACTCCAGATTTTATTGTAATCGCTGTAAAAACTCATAACAAGGCCGCTGTTTCGTTTGAAATACCACACCGCTTCCGGGATTACCGGGAACACGCGCAGTTTGAAGACTGGACTCGTGTTATCGAAATTGAGATCAGCAAAGAAACCTGAAGACCAGAGTCCAATTTCCCAGGGAGCGGCCAGGGAATCCGCGAGGCTAACCTGATCTATTAACTCTTTGGTATACCGGCGGTATTCAGTTTCAACGACGATAGGTTCAACCATCGTGAGGGTCCTGGCAATTTCTTTAGATGAGGTTTCAATAAAGGCAAGGAACGCGGCATAATCGGGGATTTCCGGGGCTGTCCAGTATTCTTCAAAAAGAAGTAGTTCACCCTGTTGAAGGACCCGGGGGGTAATTGCAATCTGGGCTGAGTCTCCGTCAATCCGGATTACGATAATGGAATCAGCTTCCTCAGGATTGTCTATCCTGACGATTGGCTGGAATTCTGAAATTACAGCGTAATAAAGATCATCCAGCTCATCAAGTAAAGGAGAGCCTTCAGTTACCGGGTTAATCAGGTCAAAGCATACCCGCCGTGGTATTAAATTCATCTGCTGTCCGAAGGCCGCCTGAGAAATCGGGATAATAAGGATGCAGATAAATAAGGAAAAGAGGTGTAGTTTCATAATCTACTCCCGTATCCCACGTAAAGCCAGATCTCAAAGGGGTAGAAGACGCTTCCTTCTCCCCCGAGCTCAACCCGGTATCCGGGAAATCCCATAAGGATCCCCGCGTTAAAATAGGAGGGCAGGGAATCTCTGCTTTTGTGAGTATAGGCTTTTACTCCGACATCCGCTGAACCTCCGACCAAGAAAAAGGGACCCCGCGTTTCAGAATCAGTTTCGTCTACAAAAGTTTTTGCCGTGGCATACCTGAGGTAAGCCAGGAGTCCGAAATATATGTCCGCATTCAGCGTGCTGAATGTGTATCGTGGCCCTATGTAAAGAGGGAATTCGAAGATTTGTGATTCTTCCTCGTCAATCTTTCCGGAAAAAGAGGGTATGAATCTCATAACCATGGATAAAGAGGGATTGATCGCGTGCTCGTATCCCAGACAAAGACCTATAGTAGGACCATCAACGCGCATCTTGATTTTTCCTGTTGTAACCAGTGAAATGCTGTCAGGAACCGCCCCATAGTAGATGGCAGCGTCTAAAGAGTTTTCCCTTCTGTGTCTTGTGTCAATAATATCCTGCTCAGCTACCCGTTCTTCAAACTTCCGGTATTCCTCGTCAAAATCGCTTCGTTTTTCTACAACCCTTTTCCCGGCATCCGGCAAAGCTTTGTGAACACCGGTAAGGAATTTTTCTACCATGGTATCGATGGAATCAAAAACCTCATACCCGGCTTTACCGATGTAGGTTGTACTTGTCTTTATTAGTTCGGTTCCCACATCCAGGAGGATGGCGTGGATGAAGAGCTCCTCGCCCCGGGCATAATATCGTCCGGTAATAATTAGCTGCGCGCCGGTAGTTTCGCCGTAGGAAATGATAGAGGCAGCTTCCTGATCGGATA